>CAYMPX010000012.1:0-19150 GCA_964392135.1 uncultured Methylomarinum sp. | reverse complement strand
TTTCAAATGATCAGCCATTATCTAACCCATTTAATGTTGATTTATAATTATTTTTTTAAAACGTCTTCATAAATATTAATTAATCAGCTCATTTTTTGTAGCTAAACTTATCAATCAAATAGTAAATGGGCAAACTCCGCTTAAACCTTCCTCCGACAAAACCTAATGAAGCATAGCCACTATAAATTCGCCGCCAATGCCTATCCAGCATTTTAGCATTACCCGTGCTTTTCAATACATCATCCATATAGAGCTGAATCGCTTTTTTTGCCAAAAAAGTATGCCCCGAAGCGTAATTATCAATAGAGATATGAATATTAGCTATGGTTGAATCTATTCCCCAATAATTCCATTCATCAACCAGGTGCAAATAATTTTTTCCCAGACCACTTAATTCAATCGCCATATTTAAACCCAATAATTCAGGCAAAAACACCGTAGAAAAACAGGACAATGCCAGCATATAGACTGGCAGGTCAAAGGCACTGTTAATAAATCCTGGATGTTTAATAAATTCTGCACTGTCTACAGGAGGCATACGAATAGACAAGCTATCCAGTAACTGCTGGAATATATAAGGATGGTTTTGCGGCAACTGACCATTACCTATCTCATCACAATAAATACCGAACAGAATTTCGTAAACCTCAGGGCTGATATTTTGCAAGGTCAGACAGTTCTGTAACCAACAGCCGTCAATTAATATCATCGGCGCTATCTGCTCTATCCCCCAGACATAGGCTGCTTTGGATATTTTTGGCGCCCCCTGCAAAGGTTGATAAGCACTGACTTCTGTTTGGTAAATATTTTCTATATAAGCGTCAAACTGTTGATCACTATAATGCTTAAAAGGTAGTGGATTGAACAATGCGCTAAGTTGTAAGCATTTTTCTGCTTTCGCTTGAGCCATAGGTAAAACACTAGGAAATAAATCTGCATTAACCAGGTAGTAATAGAGTTCTCTGGTGGTTAATTTTGCATAATTCCTTTGCGGCTGATAATACGGTTGTGAGCATACGGGAGTAACGATTTTTTCTGTTTTATCCGTACTGGATATTGCTTTATCACTCACCTCATCCGTTAACCAGTTCTGCAACACCAGTAATTCAGCCTTATCAAAAACGCCAAACATAGGCCCCTTAAAAGCAAATAATTTTAGTAATGGACTATCCAGTGGTTTTTCACTATCCACATAATCAGACCGTTTTAATGCGTGTAGAAATGCCTGGCTGTTTTCTGGCATTCCGGCAAACCATTGTTCCAGAGGCACACCCTGCAAAGAAATTTTATGATGGTGTCCCATCGCTGCTACGGCTTTCTGCTGAAACAATTTAGCCACTGCCTGATGGGGGGATAATAGTTGGTTCAAACGGTTATTAAATTGATCTCTACAGCGTTGAACATGCAACTGATAAAGCCAAAAGCCGCTTTGTATCCGATGCCATAATGTCTGTTGTTGCCGAGGAAACAAATCCAGATAGTCTGCAATACACTCAACTAATGGCATTAACTGCCTTTCCAATATTTGATGACGTTGCTTGAAAAATGTAGATGATAATTGATGATCTGGAAAACAGATTTCAATCAGCGTCGGCATTTGACAATAAGCCAAGGTAAAACCAAGAATCTCAGGGAATAATACGCGGGGAAATCGTGCCAGAGCCAGCTGTGTCGTCGAAAAATCAAACATCTCGGCTATGATCTCCGCTTGCTGACTATAACCCTGATGATGCAGAGTGGGGATTTTACCTTCTGTCATAAGTAACAAGGCATTATAGCTTGTCCGTAAATCACTCCCCTCTTTGCCTTTCTGTGTTAACTGTAAATAAATAGACATCAATTGCACAGCCGTTAGCGTCTGACAACAAGAAACCTGAGAGATAGTCTGTAACCAGCAGGGTTGAGTCAATTGTATAGCCGCTGTCTGTTTGATACATTCAAACAGGTTTTTCTGCGTCAAAAATGGCTCTGGCAAAGAATCAATCATTGAAGGCTTCAAAGATGCCCGTTTTTCAACACTATAATCTTGAATGATTAAGGAAGAATATACCTGTTTTGCATCCTTTAAACCTTGTGTAACAAAGTTATAAGCCCTGGGCATAATGTCTGGGTCATTACTTGACTGATTTAGCCGGTAAAATAACCATCGACCTTCTTTAGCATCCACATTGTCTTTATACTGCGGGGCATACAACACCGACAACGCAGGATCTAAAGCATGTTTAAAGCTATTCATTTCGAGGTTTACAAATCAAATAGTCATTGACTACCAAGGCATCCAGACCGGTGGTTAAGAACACAGAAATTGCATCATCCAAAGAATGCACCAGTGGTTTACCCATCACATTAAAGCTGGTATTCAACAACAGAGGAATCCGGGTTTGTTGATAAAAATGGTTAATTAAACAATAAAAACGTGGATTCCACTGTTGTTTAACCGTTTGTAAACGTCCCGTACCATCAACATGACACACCGCTGCCACACGCTGCTGCATGGAATCACGTAGTCGCAGTGTTTTATCCATATAAGGGGATTCATGATAATGTTCAAAAAAATCACCGGCATGTTCATGCAAGATCGAAGGCGCAAAAGGACGAAAGCTTTCCCTGAATTTAATTTTCTGATTAATCTTATCTTTTGTCGCTGCTTGACGAGGGTCTGCCAAAATAGAACGATTGCCCAATGCCCTCGGGCCATATTCTGCTCGACCTTGTATCCAGCCTATCAGTTGACCTTTTGCCAGCAATTTTGCGGTCACATCACAAATGCTATCGGGTAAATACTGGATATCCAGACAACGATTATATTGAATCAAACTTTCTACGGCAGCATCATCAATGGTAGAGCCTAAATAGGGCGATAACAGCTTATTTTCATTACTTAAAGTTAACGCAGGTTGATCATCATGCAAAGCAAGCCAGGCAACTCCCAATGCGGTACCATCATCAGCCGGCGCAGAGGGAATAAAAACCTGTTCAAAATCAGTACGCGCTTTTATCTGGCCATTAAATGCTGAATTTAATGCACAACCCCCGCCCAGGGTCAGATTTTTACACCCTGTCAGCTGCTGTAAATGTTGTAATAATTCAGTCATTAATTCAGCAAAAAAATATTGTCCGGTAAAAGCCAAACCAGCCGCCTGTTCTATAGAGTCCAGGTCATGTCGTTTAAATGCCTCCAGTGCCTCTATACTAGCGAACAGCTTTTTAGAATCATGCAAACAATCAAAACCCTGCACTGAAATAGTGGATTTTAATAATGCATACAGTGCCTGGTTAAGCTTGCCATAAGGTGCTAATCCCATCACCTTCCACTCTTCGCCCTTAAGCCAGTCAAACCCGCACAACTCGGTGATCTTCATATAATAAAAGCCTATGCTGCCCGTACCTCTGGTTTCATAGAGACATTCCAGCCGTTGATTTTTAAAATGATAAAAAGCCATCGAGCCATTTTCACCAAAAGAGTCTATAACCGCACAGGCAGACTCCGCAAACGGACTGCTATAACAAGCGCTTGCCGCATGGCTTAAGTGATGATGATAATCCGCATAAGAGATAGCACAATCGGGGTAATGTTCCGTAATAATACGCACCAGATTAAGCCCGGCACTGGCAATATTATTACGCTGACTGGCGATCATATGATGCAGCTGGTAATTAATAAGCGGTGAACGCAGCCGTTTAATGCCCGTTCGGGTCAAGCCAGCTGCCTTTAAACAACCTAAAGCCGCCAGCACATTTTCATATAACGGCCGTTTTTTACGCCAGTTAATGGCAATAACCAGTTCATCGGCCGATGGGCAATATTTCGCTAATAAATCATGTACTCGAAGCAAAGGGTCTGCCGCACAATTAAGCGCCCGTTTATTTTGCATATAGCGTTCTGTTGCTTCTGCAAATAACACCTTACCTTGATCGTCAACAATAGCCAGCGCGGGATCATGGTAAGTGATGGAGAGACCGATATAATACTTTTTCACTCACACCCTCTCTTTAGTCGCTGAAGCGTCTTGTCGCTCTCGCCATGATAAGCGTTGATAATCCGCATAATCACGCTGGGCAATCTGTTTTTGTTGCAACCGGATTTGAGCAGAAAAATGCGTATACTGCCCGCACAATGAAAAATATTCTGCCAATATAGCACTATATCCCGATCGATTAGAACCACAACGCCTGTTAGCGATTGCCAGCGCTCTGGGTAAATATCGCCAGTAAGTCAGGGCATGTTTTTTCGATAGAATTTTAACCAAATAACGCAGTTTTTTATTACCTGAGCGATAATTGCTTTGTAAATCAGGATCTATCAACGCCAGATGCCGCATCACTCGATCAAAATAAGCCTGCGGATGATAAATTCCCTGCAAAATGCGACAATAATTCTGCTCTGCCTGCTGCATTGAAAAATGATAAGGAATAAAATTAATCACCCCATCTGAGTTATTACCACTACTCGCCTGAATGCTACGGCCTGCTGTTTGCATTCTTGCCATTAACCCGGTGTAGGGCAAAGCATTTAACAGCCCAGCCATCACAATAGGCGCATGAGTGGCATTAACAAAATCAATAAATTCGTCTACAGACGCATTGGTATCATGATCAAAGCCATAAATCATTCCCATCATCACCCCTGCCCCTGTCTGTTCAGAAATAAACCGCAATTTATCGACCAGACTTCGTTCACCCCGAAGATTCTGGATCTTTTTTGTTTCCAGTAATGAGGCTTTATTCGGCGTCTCTACCCCATAAAAACCATTAATAAAGCGTGCTTTGTGAAACCAGTGTCTTAACTTCGCCATAATCGGCGAATCATCCGCCAGACGCAAGGTTAATTCGGTGTATTTAGGATGATGGTAACCAATCTCCTCACCTATTTGATATAAATCCTTTAATACATCCAGCGCCTTTCTAGGGTTAGCAATAAAATTATCATCCACCACAAAGACCTGCCCCGTCCAGCCCAATTGCATCATCTGGCGGAAAGACTCTGTTGTTTTTTCAACCGGAGTGACTCGATAAGCCTTACCAAAACGCAAAGGAATATCGCAAAATTCACAGCTTTCAGGACAACCACGGCTGATCTGTACTGCCATATGCACATAATTCTGCATATTAATCGAGGCATAATCCGGCTGAAAGAACTGCTCAGGTAATACAAAAGACCCCTTATAATATTTCTTAGCCTTGCCGTCACTTAAGCCTTGCAACAATTCATCGATGACCCCTTCCGCCTCATTTTCTACTAAATGATCGGCTATCGCCATTAGCGGTGATTCAGGCGTAACGACTGTTCCCCCAACGATTAACAGCTTACCCGCTTGTTTCACTTGTTTCGCAAGCTGCAATAAACTCCGTTCCTGAGCCAGCATCCCGCCCATAAAAATATGATCGGCATCGCTAATTAATGCTTTCAAGGGTCTGGGATCAATATTTTTATCAATCAAAGATAACGATTGATAATAGGGTTTAAGATGATTGAACAAGCCCATTAAACCTAAAGGTGGCAACAACCTTTTTGGCAAGCCAAACTCACTGGCGGGTGCATACATTTTCAAGCTGGTGGCATAACTCCAGAAGGTATCCTGAGTATCAAATTCTGGATAAATCAGAACCGCTTTGCGAGCAATCTTTTCAATCATAGCTGACACCTTATTCTGCTTTACTCAGTACCGATCAAGATGATAACACCCTATCAATGAAAATTGAGACCGAATGCACAAACCAAAGTTTACCTGGCGAGAAATAAGCGCTTAAAACATGTCTCAACCGATGACAACTAACAATTTATTAAGGCGATCGGTAAGTGTAAGCACATCTCCGTTAAGATTGGTATTATTCATAAAAAAAACACTCCCCCCTCTCTCAGTGTTTTATTTCACTAAAAAGTCACGCATCATCCCTATATCTTCATGTTCTAAATTAAGGTTTTGCCTTGTGGAGCTGGTTTGCTAAAATCGAGTTTCATGTTCACTATTTTCTTGCAATTGAAGGTTTACTGAATCCTGATATAACAATGCTACTATAATACAATCAAGGAACATGCAAGAAATAACTTCGACAACTCGCTGGTCTTTTTACCCGTTAGCGTTGTCGGTACTGGACTTCAACTATTCACAACACTTTGTATTTTGTTATCTGGAAAGTTTTCAACTCTGATTAACAAAGATGAGTTAAATTCCTATCCATCATAACGATTAAATTTGGAGAGGTAAGCAATGAACAACCAATCAATTACCGAGTATCTGTCGACCCATGCATTTTTTTCAGCGCTCAGCGAAGACTTCGTGACACTCCTGTGCGAGTCTGTGAACACACTAGAGATCAAAAAGGGGCAGGTTCTGTTTCGGCAGGGAGATCGCGCCGACAAATTCTATATTGTCCGCAATGGGCGCATCTCGATACAAATTCCCGCATTAATGGGACCGACCCTGGAAATCCAGGATTTGAGTGCGGATCAGGTTTTGGGCTGGTCTTGGTTAATTTCACCCTATCAATGGCATTTTGATGCCAGGGCTGTAGAGGACTCCGAATTACTTGAGTTTGACGGAACCAGGATACTGGCAAAATGTGAGCAAGAACCGAAATTCGGCTATGCGCTTTTAAAGCGATTTGCGGCATTGATGTCGGAACGACTTGATGCATCACGCCAGAAAATGATGGATGAATGGAACCCAGACGGGTTTGCCTAATCTGCGGGTATACTGAAAGCCGTTACCTCTGACATTTAATCATAATTCCATTTAGGTAAAAACAGTCTAAACTAAACAACTATACCCGTGTCGAAGAGCTTGAAGTTTTCTACAATAGAGTTTGTTCAATGTTGATACCGCACTCGAACATATTCAGATTGTAAAGAAAAAACCGGGAATTATTAAACACGCAAATTAAAAGACTCTATTAATTGAATTCCTTAATTTTTAAAGGAAGCCTTCTATGAGACTATCAAGACGAGTATTGTTAACCGTTGCTATTAGTTTCGTTTTGTTAACGGTGCTGTTTGTCTCCTTTCACTTTGTATTCCTGGAATTAATTGTTGATTACTGGTGGTATAGTTCACTGGATTATCAGGGGTATTTCTGGTTAAGGACACTCTATAAATACCTTATTCCCGGCGGTGTCACACTGTGCTTTTTGTTCATATTTTTTTCCAATTTCTGGATAGCCTCTCGATTTATCGGTATACATACAAGCCCGTCCGATAATAATCGGGACAATCCCCTTCCAGCCTCTAAGCAGTTGGTCAAGAAATTCCAAACCGGCGCATTAGGTCTCTATTTTCCTTTATCGCTGATCATGTCTGTGATGGTTGCATTGCCTTTTCACTATCATTGGGAAAAAGCCATCCTGTATTTCTTTGCACCAGGCACTGGCATCGGTGACCCAATGTTCGATTTCGATGTCAGCTTTTACATGTTTTCGCTACCTATCTATCAATTAATTCAATTACAACTATTTGGCATCACCTTGTTTTTATTTATTGCCGTTGCTTTCCTGTATTGGCTGGAGCATCGGGTATTCGCCAGAAAACAGCAGCCTTATCCGAAAGGTGTAACGATTCATTTGGTTATCATGGCAATACTGATCTGTGTCTATGTGGTTTTAGGATTTCTACTCGATCGTTTCAACCTGGTATTCAATGAGAGCCATGAGCCGATTTTCTTCGGTCCGGGATTTGTAGAAGCCCGCTACCAAATTCCATTAATCTGGTTGTCAATTGTTACTTTTTTACTGGCAGCAAGTTCTTTCGCTTTTCTATATTTCTCGCATGGCAAAAAAGGTCGTAAAAGAACGGGCGTATTATCAATTATCTTTTTATTGACCTTAAGTTTGAAAAACACGGCGTTTATCCCCGGTTTGATTGATCAATTTATTGTGCAGCCTAATCCGGTATCAACGGAAAAAACATTTATGCAGTATAACACCGAAGCAACGCTTGCTGCCTATGCTCTGGATACTATTAAAACAGTCGATTTCCAGCCAACCTTAACGCCATTGGATGATCTGCTTTCCTGGGAGGGGGAAAAAAATCTCAATAATGTACCGTTATGGGATAGAGGGTTACTGAAAGATGTTTATTTTCAACTGCAAGGATTGCGACCTTACTACAGCTTCCCCAAAGTGAGTGAAGATCGTTACTTCATTAATGATAGTTTGAAACAAGTCAATTTATCGGCCAGGGAAATCAATACCTCACGCTTGCCACAAGCAGCACAAAACTGGGAAAATACGCATTTGCGTTACACCCATGGTTACGGCGCGGTGATGACACCGGCTGCGCAAATTGGCGGACAACCACAACAATGGTTTTTGCGTGATCTGGATTTATATTCCCCGGTCAATATAACAATAAAAAAACCGGAAATATTTTATGGGCTGGAAAATTACTCATACGCCATTGAACCTAATAAGCTCAAAATTGCCAGTATTAGCAAAAATAAGATCAAATCTACAGACAACGCCTCTGTCAACGGTGGAGGCATACTTATCGGCTCTTTATTTCACAAACTGCTATTTTCGATTTATTTCAAGGATGAAAAAATTCTCTTTTCGGTAAATGTTAATGCGGCCAGCCGCATGATGATACGCCGCAACATCATTAAACGTATCAATAAATTGACACCGTACCTTAAGCTCGACAGTGAGCCTTATCTGGTTATCAGCGATGGAAACCTTTACTGGATTCAGGACGCTTACACACTATCGAATGACTATCCTGTTTCCCGGCGTTCTATCGCCAGGTTCAGAACCCAGGGTAAGAAAGACGCTGTCTCATTCAACTATATTCGTAATTCAGTTAAAATCATTGTTAATGCCTACAATGGCAAAACCGATTTTTATATAGCGGACTCTGATGACCCGATAGTAAAAGCCTATGACCGAGCCTATCCGGGTTTCTTTAAATCATTGACTGAACTGCCGCCCGGTTTAAACCTGCATTTACGGTATCCACGGGATATGTTTTATCAGCAAATGCAGATTTATAAAAACTATCATCAAGTTGCCCCGGCATTATTTTATCAACAGGCTGAAACCTGGGAATTTGCTGAATTGAAATCGAAACAGTTAAAACCCTATTATCTGACAACGGGATTAGCCGACTGTAATAATAAACAACAATTTGTTTTATTAACTTTGATGACACCGGTAAATAGGGATAATCTGAGTGCTTTTGTTACGGCAGGGACACTTGATAGTAAAAAATGTAATGCGACATATAAACCATCAATTACCCTGTATAAAGTTAAAAAGGACATCCAACTGAACGGCCCGGTTCAAATCAGCGCATTAATCGATCAGGATCCGGTTATTTCGGAACAATTAACCTTATGGGGGCAACACGGCTCAACTGTAGTGCGCGGTCGTATGATATTGTTACCCGTTGGAAATACCGTGCTTTATTTGCAACCAATCTATCTGATTTCGACCAAAACAAAAATTCCTGAGTTGGCACGCGTTATCGTTGCCACTGGTAGCGAAATGATTATGCAACGGTCGGCAACCGAAGCCTTTAAACAATTGGCAGTAAAATTAGGCGCCACACCTGCTTTGGTCTATCCAGAATTGGAAAAAAAACCGGCTAAACCTCTTACCGCTCCGGTATCAATTTCTGTCCAGCAAAAAGAAGTACAATCGTTGCCGGAAAAATCAGATTGAGGTAGTGCAATAACAAGCATTTCAAGTGTTTTTGCGCGAAAAAGCGGTGCAGTTGTTTAGTTGATAGCAAAAGGCTTAATTCAATTCTGCAAACTGCAATGCTGCCAACCTGGCATAAAGCCCCTTTTGCGCAAGTAATTGCTGATGTGTACCTATAGCAATAATTTTTCCGTGATTCATCACCACAATTCTATCGGCTCGCAAAACGGTAGCGAGACGATGCGCGATAACCAGGGTGGTACGGTTTTGCATTAAACGCTGCAGGGCATCTTGAACCAGTTTTTCACTTTCTGCATCCAGAGAACTGGTTGCTTCATCCAATAATAGAACGGGCGCATTTTTAAGTATGGCTCTAGCTATCGCAATCCGCTGACGTTGACCACCCGACAGCCTGATACCGCGTTCACCCAGAAAGGTGTGGTATCCGTCGGGAAGTCGCTGGATAAATTCATCGGCAGCCGCAGCTACAGCCGCTGTTCTGATTTCATCATCGCCGGCATCAGGTTTTCCATAACGAATGTTTTCCATGACACTGGCAGCGAATATTGCAGTTTCCTGCGGAACGATGGCACACGCTTGCCTCAGCTGTTTAAGATCGGCTTGTGTTATATCAATCCCGCTTAAGCTAATGCTTCCCTGTTGTATCTGATAAAAACGTAACAACAATTGGAATACAGTACTTTTACCGGCACCTGAAGGGCCAACCAGTGCAATGGTTTCGCCAGGCGCAACAGTAAGGGTGAAGTCGTGCAGGGCATGTTGCTCGGGTCGTGAAGGATAATTAAAGAAAACCTGCTTAAAATGGATGGCTTCAAGTTTAGATGCGGGTATCAACCGGGGATGTCTGGGGGAGACAATTTCAGCTTGTGATTTCAATAATTCCAGGATACGTTCCATTGCCCCGGCCGCTCTTTGGATATCACCCCACACTTCACTGAGTGCTGCGGAATTGGTGGCAACCATAATGGCATAAATCAGAAACTGACTAAGCTCCCCCAGGGTCATTTTTCCTGCCAGCACCCATTGGGCACCTAACCAGATAATCGCCATCATCGCACTGAAAACAATGAATATGGCAAAAGCAGCTAACAACGCTCTGGCTGTTAATCGTTTTCGTGCAGTAGTAAATGCGCTTTCAACGGATGCTTTAAAACGCTGGCTATAAAAATCTTCCAGTAGATAGGACTGAAGCATTTGTATGGCATTGAATGTTTCCCCGGCGATGGCGCTGGATTCGGCAATAAGGTCCTGGTTTTTTTTTGATAAGCCTCTGATTTTACGTCCGAAGATGATTAATGGCAGTATGACCAGAGGGACAATGATTAGAATTAAACCGGTGAGTTGCAGGTTAGTAACCGATAGCATGATCAAACTGCCGGTAAGTAAAAAAGAGCAGCGTAAAGTGACTGAAATGCCAGCGCCGACAACGGATTGAACTAATGTGGTATCGGTAGTGAGCCGCGACAGAATTTCCCCGGTGCGGGTGGTTTCGAAAAAGGCCGGCTCCATTGTTAGAATATGCTGATAGAGTTTTGAGCGGATATCCGCAACTATACGTTCCCCCAGCCACATCACCAAATAAAATCGTGTTGCTGAAAATACTGCCATGACGGCAACAATAGCAACGAACAGGATAAAATAGTGATTAATCAGTTCATGCTGTTGCAGTAAATAGCCTTGGTCTATGATTAATTTAATTGCAACAGGCAATGCTAATGTAGCGACGGCTGCTATGATCAGGACGATAAACGCCAGCAGCATTCTGGTTTTATAAGGTTTGAAAAAAATGACCAGTTGGATTAATGAGCTAAATCTACGATCACTGGGTGGTGTTTTATGCATGATTATTGAATTATCCTGAATATCTAAGTCAAATATACCATTCAATGGGTTATTCAGGTTTAACTAAGGTTTTGTAGGCTGTCGAAAAGAGGCATTTATTTAATTTCCCTGTGTAATGGCTTTTAACAAAAAATAAGCAAGCTGCAGGATGTACTGAGGAACGAAGCGCATCAATGACCGCGCTGCGCCTTATTTGTTGGCACATCCTTTATTTCTCGATTTACAGTTTAACTGCTGTAAAGATATAGACACGAAATAAAAACGAGTGGAAGTTAGTTTCGGATGTTATAAAAAATACGTTTGTTAATTATGATTAAAAAACCCGCTGTTGAACTTTCTCAACTCAGTAAAGATTACCTGGAATCTGGACAGCAGCATGTTATTTTTAAAGATTTGATGCTGTCTGTCACTGCCGGTGAATTCATTGTTCTGTTGGGTCGCAGTGGTTCTGGAAAATCGACCTTACTCAATTTGATCAGTGGCTTAGACCAGCCCTCACAAGGTGATATTCGGGTCAATGATATTAACCTGTGTGAATTAACCGAACAGCAGCGTACCTTGTTTCGGCGCCATCATATCGGTTTTGTGTTTCAGGCTTACAATTTAATCCCGACACTGACGGTTGCCGAAAACCTGTTGTTACCCCTGGAACTCATCAAGCCTGTTAGCGACAATGATAGGGATAAAGTGGCCGAATTACTGACACAACTGGATCTGGCTAACCGTCTTGATAGTTATCCCGATCGTTTATCCGGCGGTGAACAGCAGCGGGTTGCGATTGCCAGAGCCCTTGTACATAATCCAGATATTATTCTTGCTGATGAACCGACCGGTAACCTGGATATTGATACGGGTAAACAGGTATTGGAATTGTTAGATAATCTGGTTCGCAACGCGGGTAAAACCCTGATTATGGCCACCCACAGTGCTGAAGTGATTGGCAAAGCAGACCGCGTGTTTGCAATCAAAAATAAGGCACTAAAATTGGAGGCTGACAATAGATGAGACCTCTCCTTAAAAAAGCCAGTCGACATTTTTTATATTTGCATCCCTGGCAACTGATTTTAGCTATTGTTGGGATTACCCTGGGTGTCACTGTCGTGGTTTCTATAGACCTGGCTTTGGAAAGTTCATTGGATTCTTTTAAACAGACGACCCAGGCCTTATCAGGGAAAGCGTCCTATCGAATCATTGCCAGTGATGGGGGGCTGGATGAAAAATTATATACCCGTTTAAGGGTGGTTCACGGAGTGCAAAACCTGTCGCCTGTGGTTAGCGGCTATGTGCATTCCACAGCAACAACTAAAAACACTTTCAAGCTTTATGGCATAGATCCTTTGATTGAAAACACGTTTCAATCTGACTGGCAGCAACACTACGAGGATGGCGATAGTTTGCGCTTGATGACCGAGCCAAATACCGTTTTAATCAGTCGGCACACAGCGCAGAAAATGCAATTACAAATCGGTGACCCGTTTACCATTACCACAGATACAGGGCAGCATGTGTTGAAAATTATCGATTGGTTACCTGAGAATGATGCGCGGGAATTGTTTGAGCATTTGATAATTACCGATATTGCCACTGCACAGGAATTATTGGGGCTAGTTGGCAAACTCAGTGCTATAGATGTGCTAATTGCTGATCAGCAGGCTGAAAAAATACAGCGTATACGTGTCGCATTACCCGCTGATGTTCTATTGATGCCATTAAACAAGCAGATTGAATCACTGCGGCAAATGACCCATGCATTTTCTATCAATTTAACGGCTTTGGGTCTGTTATCTCTATTGGTCGGACTATTTTTAATCTATAACACCATGACTTTTTTAGTGATTCAACGCAGACGTTTAATAGCAAGCTTGCGTTCGATAGGTGTGACCCGGCAACAGATATTTCAGTTAATTATTGGCGAAGCCTTGTTGCTGGCTGTTATCGGGTCGGCTTTGGGGGTTTTATCAGGCATTATTCTGGGACACAGCTTACTACAATTGATTTCAGGAACCATCAATGTCCTTTATTTTCCTGTCGATCATAGCGTATTAATGCTGAATCCCCTGCAAATTGGCAAGGGATTTTTACTGGGCATAGCAGCGACTTTACTGGCTGTATTAGCGCCCGCCTGGGATGCCACCAGACAATCTCCCCATCACGTATTGTTGCGCTCAGAATTGGAATCCGATGTACGTCGATTAATTCAATCCGCCGCTTTGCTGGCCGTGCTGTTTATACTCGGCGGTTTAGGTCTGGTTATGTTTTCAGGCAACAATGTCGGTCTGGGATTAGCCAGTATTTTTCTAATGCTATTCGGTTTTGCTTTATTGATGCCACTGGTTACCTTTGTGCTTATGACGATGCTTGAAGGCTTGTTAGCCCGTTCTTCCAGCGTATTAGCCCGCTTACCGGTACGTATGGTAAGTGCTGAAATCAGTAGAACTGGCATCGCGATAGCAACATTAATGATTGCAGTTGCTGCAGCCATTGGGATGGATTTAATGATAGGCAGTTTTCGTCAGACGGTTTCCGAGTGGGTACAAACCAGTTTGCAAGCAGATCTGTATGTCAATTTATCCGGTAACATGCAGGCAGCCAATAAATCGGCAGCAGACCGCTTACTGAAACAAAAGTTGGCAGAACTAAACGGGGTGGAGATGCTCAGCAGTGTTCTGCGCACCCAGTTAATTAGCGCGGATACGCTCACTAAAGTTTCAGTGTTTGAAATCAATGCAAAGTCCAGACAGGGGTTTATTTTTAAACGAAATCTGAAGAGTGACGTATGGGAGACATTTAACCGTAAAAACAGTGTTTTTGTGACTGAACCCTATGCTTATCATCATGGTCTTGAGATTGGAGACAATATTCTGTTACGAACAACTCAAGGAGAAAAAGCCTTTGCAGTAATTGCGATCTATGCGGATTACAGTGGTGATCAAGGTCATATTGCCATGAGTCGTCAGATCTACCAAAAATACTGGCGGGACTTAGGGTTTAGCGGCATAGGTATTTATGCCGGGCAGGGAAGCAATATTGTACAACTGCAAGCACAGGTCAAACAATTACTGAAACCTTATCAAACAGTAAAATCCGAACAGGCTATTTATAAAGTATCCATGCAAATGTTTGAACAAACTTTCAGAATTACCGAAACCTTACGTTGGCTTGCAGCCATTATTGCTTTTGTGGGTGTTTTTAGTGCCTTGATGGCATTACAGTTTGAACGTAGCCGTCAACTCGGTATTCTTCGGGCTATTGGTATGACCCCTGGGCAATTAGCTTGGCTCATTAGTATCGAAACCGGATTAATGGGCCTGATTGCCGGTCTGTTTGCTGTACCTGTCGGTTTTATCATGGCTTATCTGTTGATTTTTGTGGTGTATCTACGTTCATTTGGCTGGACGATGGCTTTTCATTTTGATGCGAGTGTGATTTTTCAAGGGCTGATACTGGCTATAATATCCGCTTTACTTGCCGGTGTGTTGCCCGCTTTAAAAATGGCTCATACCAAGCCCGCCGACGCGTTGCGGACTGAATAAACATGCGACACCTGATGCCATGGGTTTTAATTATTGCAGGTAGTTTAGCGCTCATCTGGTTTTTTTTACCGCAACAAAACCTCATTAAGCCTGAATCGAAACCCTCTATCAACGACATGGTCTCCACAGAAAAAAAGGCGTTTGCACAGGTATTAAAACCGCGAGCATTCATTTTTCCACAAGATCATGGTGCCCATCCGAGATACCTGATTGAATGGTGGTATTTCACTGGTAATTTACAGACCGATACCCAGCGCAAGTTTGGGTATGAATTGACATTTTTCCGTTTTGCGCTGACAGCGGAACGGCAAATAACCGCATCAAACTGGCGTAACAATCAGTTGTATATAGCACATTTTGCCCTGACTGATGTTGACAATCAGCAGTTTTATACCGATGAACGCTTTAGTCGTTCCGGCAATGGTCTGGCTGGAGCGGCAAAGGAAAAGTATCATGTCTGGTTGTATGACTGGAAAGCGGAAGCCGTTGATGAAACCGGTTTAGCCCTGCATTTAGATGCAAAAAATGATGAATTCGCTATTTCTTTACAGCTGCAATCAGAAAAGAAAATCGCTTTGCAAGGGCTTGATGGCTTTAGTCAGAAAAGCCCGAAAGCGGGTAACGCGTCTTATTATTATTCTTATACCCGAATGGCAACGACTGGAAACATTCGAATGAAACAGCAGCAGTTTTCCGTAACCGGTACGAGCTGGATGGACAGAGAATGGAGCAGCAGTTCTTTGTCGGTACAGCAAATGGGCTGGAATTGGTTTGCCTTGCAATTATCCGATCACAGCGAATTAATGTTTTATCAATTTAGACGTAAGGATGGAAAGCTGGATACCAATAACTCTGGAGCCATTTTTCATGCGGATAATTCCAAAACAATGCTGGATTTCTCAGATGTTGTTATTAAAGTTCTGGATCATTGGAAAAGCCCGCATTCAAATATTACTTATCCATCAAAATGGCAGTTGTCCATTCCCAGACTAGGACTGGAGCTGGAAATTTCTCCTTTAATCAATGACCAGGAACTCAACGTCACCTATCGTTACTGGGAAGGTGCGGTAAGTATCAACGGCAAAAAAAACGACCGGATTATTTCCGGGCAGGGTTATGTTGAACTAACGGGTTATCAATAACGTCAGATGCACACGGGGTTCTACATGTTTTAGACGTTAGACTCCCAAACCCTAAACTTTATGCTTAACTAAAAGACTAAATCATGAGTAGAGAATTACTAATATTACGGCACGCTAAATCTGATTGGCGTGTTGATTGCAGTGACTTTGATCGCCCTTTAAAAAAGAGAGGCATCAGGAATGCAAAGCGTATGGGACTGTGGCTGCAACAGCAGCAAATAATACCGGATCTGATACTCAGTTCACCGGCAGAACGAGCCATAAGCACTACTGAAAAACTGTGTAAAGCAATGGGGCTGGATGTCTGTATGATTCAGCAGGAAAAACACCTGTATGCTGCGGGTGTTAAAACATTAAAAAATATTTTGGCTGGCTGTTCCAAAGAGGCAAAACGCGTGATGCTGGTCGGTCATAATCCTGAATTAGAAATTTTATTAATGAATTTAGCTGGCAATCAGATTAAAATACCCGATGATGGTAAATTACTGGCGACTGCCACATTGGCAAGATTACAAATGCCCGGTGACTGGCATGTTCTGAATAAAGGTTGTGCTAAAGTTCTATCGATTACTCGCGCGGCTTCATTACCTTAATTACAGGCATGACAGGTTACTTTTTGTGCTTTATTTACTCAGCCCCTTTTGGCTAACCAGGTTAATCAGACTACCCGCCAGCACCATTTCAATTTGGTGTGGTGTCATCCGGTGCTCGGTGTCATACGTTTCATTCCTGGTCAGGTTGATGACCTTGACTTGATTTCCCGCGTCGATTGCTTCCCGTATATTCGGAATGGAAAGCATATTATCCTGGTCGATGTGTTCCCAGTCATCTGGATTGATAAAGAGTAAAGGCAGGATGCCAAAGTTGCTCAAATTCTGCATATGTATCCTGGCAAAACTTTTCGCAATCACCACTTTAAGCCCCAGATAACGAGGGGCAAGAGCCGCATGCTCACGGCTGGATCCCTGGCCGTAATTATCCCCGGCTACCACGAAAGAACCTTGTTGCTGATAACGCATAGCCCGTTGATAGTAGGTTTCATCTATCCTGCTAAAAACAAACCGGCTGATTGCCGGGATATTACTGCGGAAAGGCAGAATTTTTGCACCTGCCGGCATGATTTCATCGGTGGAAATATTATCCGCGACTTTCAATAGGACTGGACCTTCGAGTTGATCAGGCAGAGGCTCTAAAATTGGCAATGGTTTAATATTGGGACCTTTCTCCAGGTCATGCGATTCGCCTTCCGCTGTGGGAGGTATCAGCATTTCGGTATTCAGCTGCAGGGTTTCGGGGATCTTAAACCGGGGGTAAGACATATCCAGTGTACGCGGATCGGTAATCATGCCGGTCAGTGCAGAGGCAGCCGCCGTTTCCGGACTACAGAGATACACTTGATCTTCCTTGGTGCCTGAGCGACCGGGAAAATTCCGGGGAACGGTACGAAGGCTAATACGGCCTGTAGCAGGTGCCTGTCCCATGCCGATACAGCCGCCACACCCGGCCTGGTGGAGGCGTGCGCCCGCATGAATCAGCTTGGCAAGATAACCCAGTTCGATCAGGTTCTCTAAAATCTGACGCGAGGTGGGGTTGATATCGAATGAAACCCGCTCATGTACCTGTTTGCCGTTGACTATGGAGGCGGCAATCGAAAAATCCCTCAGCCCTGGGTTAGCAGACGACCCAATGTAAGACTGATAGATTTCCCTGCCTGCTACCTCTCGTACCGGTACGACATTACCTGGACTGCCAGGTAATGCAATAAGAGGTTCCAGTTCAGTGAGGTTGATTTCCTCGTATTGGTCATATTGTGCATTTTTATCTGCGAGGATTTCCTGCCATGTATCTTCCCTTCCCTGACTTTTCAAGAATGTCTTGACTGCCTGATCCGATGGAAAAACCGAGGTAGTAGCACCCAGTTCTGCTCCCATATTGGCAATTACATGTCGATCCATGGCAGTCAGGGTTTTTAATCCGGGGCCGTAATACTCGATGATCTTGCCTATCCCGCCATCAACGTGGTGTCGGCGCAGCATTTCCAGAATCACATCCTTGGCACTTACCCAGTCTGGAAGTTCACCGACTAGATTGATGCCCCATATTTCAGGCATGTTGATGCTAAAAGGCTCGCCTGCCATCGCCATTGCCACTTCCAGCCCGCCCGCTCCGATAGCCAGCATTGCCAACGAACCGGCTGCACAGGTATGGCTGTCCGAACCTAACAGGGTTTTTCCTGGCACTCCAAATCGTTCCATATGCACGGGATGACTCACACCATTTCCCGGTCGACTATACCAGAGACCGTACTTCTTGCAGGCACTACGTAAAAACAGATGGTCGTCCGGGTTTTTAAAATCTTCCTGGAGCAGATTATGGTCTACATACTGGGCAGAAAGTTCAGTTTGGACTCGCGCAATGCCAATGGCTTCAAATTCCAGCAAAGCCAAGGTACCCGTTGCATCCTGAGTGAGTGTTTGATCAATCTTTAAGGCAATCTCTTGACCCGGATTCATCAGACCTTTCACCAAATGGCTTGCGATTAACTTCTGAGTGACATTTTTACCCATGATTATATCTTCCTGCTGAGAGCAATGGGAATTGATATTCCCGATTACCAATGCATTGTAGATGCCTTATTCTATTCGTAGTTCAGAATAGATAGAGTTAATAGTCTGGCTTGCTGCCAAGGTTATTGGGTAAAAGAATGCGTTCGGTGCGCTATCTCGCGCCTCATAATAGATTTTGGGACTCTTCGTATATATTCTGGTAACTCAACTATAGTTTGCATACTAAAGCTATAATCCATTGGATCATTTTCATCAATGCTGATGAATTATTCCTGACCCCGGTTATTCAATGTGTATCTCAGGGCTGTTCAATGCTTGATTTTAAGTATGGTGTGACTTTTCTATAGCAAGATTTATTGATAAGGAACGAGAATTTAATAATATACGAAATTTTGACACAGGATTTTGGTTTCAC
>CAYMPX010000011.1:17015-19377 GCA_964392135.1 uncultured Methylomarinum sp. | reverse complement strand
AACATCGGTTGACCTGCATTTAATATCGCGGCATCAAGCACATGACAAATAACCAGTTTATGATCACCCGCCGCTGAGTAATGGTCAACACGACAATCAAAATAAGCAAGACTATTCGACAAGGCAGGTGCGCCAGTCTCTGTTGGCAGCCATTGATAATCTAACATTTTATGTTTATTATTTGACCGACCAAAATGCTCTGCTTCTACATACTGTTCATCATTTAACACACTAATACAACAAACACCGCCCTCTTCTAGCAGCTTATAAGAATGATGCTGAGGATTAATGCTAAAACAGATCAGTAGAGGATCAAATGAAACTTGCATCACCCAGGCCGCTGTAAATGCATTCTGCTCCTGCCCATTATTGACACTAATAACATAGACACCCAGGGACATCTTCTTGAAAATCGTATTTGCCTGTTGAATCATGGCTATGACTCCATAATAATTCGCATTGATAAATTAATCGCCTTAACATGCTTAGTTAATGCGCCGATAGAAATATAGTCTACCCCGGTTTCTGCAATGTTACGGATGTTATCTAATGTAATATCACCCGAAGCTTCTAATTCTATATCCGCTTCGTTAAGTGAAACGGCTAACACCATATCGCTCAATGAGAAATTATCCAGCATAATTCTGTCAGGTTTCGCCAGCAATGCCTGTTGATACTCATCCAATGACTCCACTTCTACCTCCACCATCACATCGGTTATTTCTCTCGCAGAAGCAATCGCTAAGGCAATAGACCCCGCTGCCATAATGTGGTTCTCTTTAATTAACACCCCGTCATAAAGCCCTGTTCTATGATTAACACACCCCCCACAGCTCACGGCATATTTCTGTGCATTTCTTAATCCCGGGATGGTTTTTCGGGTATCCAATACTTTACAGCCTGTCCCTGATACAGCATCTGCATAGTGTTTGGCAATCGTAGCGGTTGCCGATAACGTTTGCACTAAATTTAATGCGGTACGTTCCCCGGTCAATAAATCTTTAGCCGGCCCCGCTAACTCGCATAAAACCGCATTTTCTTCCACAAAATCACCGTCAGAAAAAAACCAGTGAATAGCGACCGCTGGATTAAGCATGTTAAACACCGCATCAAACCATGCTTGTCCACACAACACCATGGCTTCTCTCGTTATGACCTTTGCTTTTGCCTGACGTTCATCTGAAATAATACGTGCCGTTATATCGCCACAGCCAATATCTTCATTAAGGAAATTTTTTATCTCGGTAATCGTGGGTTGATTATTCATTATTGGTAAAATACTCTCGCAGTTTAAATCTAAAGATGAATCCAAAAATAAATAATACCAGTAATTTTTCTAATTGAATGCAAAGGTTTTATGAGAGTTGATAATCACTGGCTAAGCCAGGTAACCATAACGCCCTCGCCTAATTGTGATGAACGCCCGATAGCAGAGGATATATCACTGATTGTGGTGCATTGCATCAGCCTGCCCCCCGAACAATTTGGCGGATGCTATATTGATCAATTATTTTGCAATCAGCTTAATCCTGATCAACACCCTTACTTTAAAGTGATTCATCAATTAAAAGTCTCATCACATCTATTGATTAAGCGCACAGGCGAGATTGTGCAATATGTCCCGTTCAACAAACGGGCTTGGCATGCGGGAATATCTGCGTATAAAGGCAGAGAAAAATGCAATGACTTTTCAATTGGGATTGAACTGGAAGGGTCGGAAACACAAGCGTATACTGACTTACAATATCAACAACTGGCCTTAGTCAGTAAGACCTTACTGGCAAACTACCCGAGCTTATCAAGCGAAGCTATTATCGGCCACAGTGATATAGCGCCCGGAAGAAAAACAGACCCTGGTGATACATTTAACTGGGATACATTGTTATCTGCTTTAAAAAGCTAAGGAGCGCACATTCCTTAGTCATTATCAGCAGAGCCTCTACCCACGCCAAAACTTTCTAGCAGCATTAAAAAAACGCCTAACGAAATGGCCATATCTGCAACATTGAACGCGGGCCAATGCCAGGATTGGTAATACACATCAAGAAAATCAATCACATAGCCATAAGCTAAGCGATCGATTAAATTACCGATTGCGCCGCCCAAAACTAAAGCCAAGGCAATGGCTAACAAGGTTTCGTGTTTTTTTAGTCGATACAACCAAACGGATAATACGCCACTGATAATAAATGCCATCGCGGCAAAAAACCAACGCTGCCAACCACCTGCTTCACTTAAAAAACTAAATGCAGCGCCGGTATTGTGTACATAGGTCAGGTTGAAATAAGGCATTACGGCAATAGATTCATAAAGGCGCATAGAGCCATCTACCGCAATTTTACTCCACTGATCAAGCACCAGC
>CAYMPX010000011.1:0-16915 GCA_964392135.1 uncultured Methylomarinum sp. | reverse complement strand
TTATGCAAAGTGACGGACTTCACCATCACCATCAATATTTTCCACACAGCGACCACAAAGCTCAGGATGTTCTTTATGTTCACCCACATCGTGACGGTGATGCCAGCAACGGGTACATTTTTCCTGTTCAGAGGCGGTGACTTTAAGACGAATACCGTCTATTTCTGTCTGAATCGCATCCTCTGGGCAGAATTTTTCATCCGCCACTGAAGCCGCTGAGGTAATAAAAATAAAGTGTAACTCAGTCGATAATAAGTTCAGCGCGGTAAAATACGCTTCATTACAATACAATTCAACTTCAGCATTAAGCGATGAGCCAACTTCACCTTTCGACCTGACTTGTTCAATTTCTTTACTCACCGCAGTACGCACCTGCATGATCTGATCCCAAAATGCCCTATCCATCTTAGTCTCTGCATCAAGCTCAAATAATCCCTCATACCATGTTTCCAGGAAAATGGAATCAGCGCGTTCACCTGGAATATATTGCCAGATTTCATCCGCTGTATAACTGGTAATCGGCGCTAACCAGCGTGCCAATGCTTCTACCACATGATACATGGCGGTTTGTGCAGAACGACGTGCCAAACCATCAGGTTTGGCAGTATATTGACGATCTTTAACAATATCCAGATAAAAACTGCCTAAATCCATCGCACAGAAGTGATGCACTTTTTGGTACACCTGCTGGAAGTGATAGGTCTCGTAAGCCGCTATCACATCGTGTTGTAATTGATACGCTCTATCCACTACCCAACGATCTAATGGCAACATCTCTTTAGCATCCACTAAATCAGTCGCAGGATCAAAACCATTCAAATTAGATAACAAGAAACGCGCGGTATTTCTTAGTCGACGATAACCATCCGAAGTCCGCTTTAAAATTTCATCCGAGACATTCATCTCGCCACGGTAATCGGTCGCAGACACCCACAATCTAAGCACATCTGCGCCTAAATTTTTCATAATGCTTTGCGGTGCAACCACATTGCCTTTGGATTTAGACATTTTCTTACCGTCTGCATCCACGGTAAAACCATGGGTTAATACCGCTTTATAAGGCGCAACATCATTCATTGCCACCGATGACAGTAATGATGATTGAAACCAGCCTCTATGTTGATCCGAGCCTTCCAGGTATAAATCTGCAGGAAAATGTAATTGCTCTCTACGATCTAACACAGATGCATGTGTGACACCCGAATCAAACCAGACATCCAGAGTATCCTGCATTTTATCGTAATGTTCAGCGTCGTCCCCAATCAGTTCAGAGGCTTCCAGCTCAAACCACGCTTCAATACCTTTTTCTTCGATACGCAGAGCCACTTGCTCAATCAATTCCGCAGTACGCGGATGTAATTCACCCGATTCTTTATGTACAAATAATGCAATTGGCACGCCCCAGGTTCGTTGGCGAGAAATACACCAATCGGGACGACCATCAATCATACTTTCAATACGGGCTTGCCCCCAGTCAGGCACCCATTCAACTCGCTGAACTTCATTTAAGGCTTGTTCACGCAATTTATTTTTATCCATAGAAATAAACCATTGCGGGGTTGCTCTAAAGATAATCGGGGTTTTATGTCGCCAGCAATGCGGGTAACTATGTAAAATCGCCAGATGATGCGCCAAGGCATCTTTTTCTTTTAATACTTCAATGACATGGTCATTGGCATTAAACACATGCTCGCCCGCAAAAAACTCGGTACCAGGTAAAAACACCCCATTGCTATCCACAGGATTATCAATCGGCAAGCCATATCTTACCCCGACCACATAATCGTCCTGACCATGACCGGGTGCAGTATGTACCGCACCTGTTCCTGCATCGGTAGTGACATGATCCCCTAAAATAACAGGTACCTGGCGATCATAAAAAGGATGCTGTAACAATTGTTTATCTAATGCACTGCCTTTGCAATAAGCAATCACATGATGCTCACCGGCACCATAGCGGAACATGGCATCTTTTAATAATACTTCAGCAACCACCAGTCGTTGCTGTTTACCGTCAATTTCACATTGAACCACCGCATATTCTAACTCCGGATTTAAAGATACTGCCTGGTTAGCCGGCAATGTCCAGGGTGTTGTGGTCCAAATCACTACCGATAAAGGGCCTAGCCCTTCATGTTCCGGCACATGATGACAGGCTGCCATAAATGCCGCTTCATCAATCACCTTAAATTTTACATCGATCGCAGGTGAGTGCTTATCTTCATACTCCACCTCTGCTTCTGCCAATGCAGATCCACAATCAGTACACCAATGCACCGGTTTAGACCCCTGACTTAAATGACCTTTGCTAGCAATCTTACCTAATGCACGAACAATATCCGCCTCAACATCAAAGTCCATAGTTAAATAAGGTTTATCCCATTCACCGAAGACACCTAAACGAATAAATTCTTCTTTTTGTGCTTTAACCTGCCTGGTAGCATATTGTCGGCATTCTTTACGAAATACAGAAGGAGACACTTTAACCCCCGCTTTACCAATTTTCTTTTCTACCATCAATTCAATCGGTAAACCATGGCAATCCCAGCCAGGCACATAAGGCGCATCAAAACCATTCAGGGTTTTTGATTTAAGAATAATATCTTTTAACACCTTGTTAACCGCATGACCAATATGAATGGCACCATTGGCATAAGGAGGGCCATCATGCAAAATAAATTTAGGTTTACCGGAAAATTCTTCCCTGATCTTTTTATATAACTCTGCCTCATTCCATTTCTTTAAACGCTCTGGCTCACGTTGCGCCAAATTTCCTTTCATTGGAAAAGCTGTTTTAGGTAAATTAAGTGTCTTTTTATATTCCATCTTCTTAGCTTTATAAGCGATTAATTTTGTAAATGCGCAAAAAACTGTTTTGCAATCGTAATATCGTGTTCTATTTGTTGTTTAAGCGCATCAAAGGATTGAAAACGAATTTCATCTCGAATTTTTTGCTTAAAATGTACTTCTACATAGTGTCCGTATATTTCCTTATCAAAGTCAAATAGATGGGTTTCTAAAATGACTTTCTCTCCCCCCTCAACAGTAGGGCGTGTACCCACATTGGCTATACCTGCTATCTCTTTTCCGCCTATCCCGCTCATAGTGACCGCAAACACACCCGCTATCGGGGTATTTTTTCTAAACATTTGTATATTCGCCGTTGGAAAACCAATGGTTCTGCCGCGTTTATTACCGTGGGCTACCCTGCCACAAACAGAGTAATCTCGCCCCAGCATGACCTTTGCTTTAGCTAGATCACCCGCGCCTAAAGCATCTCTAATCAGCGTACTACTCACCCTGCTACCTTCTTCGGTATAAAATGAACGGGTGTCTTCAACATTAAAACCGAATAATTGACCCTTTTCTTTTAACATGGCAAAGTTACCACAACGCGCTTTACCAAAATGAAAATCATCCCCAATCACCAGGTGTTTAACATTTAATTGTTTAACCAAAAGCTCAGTAATAAAATCATCCGCATGATAATTTGCAAAGGCTTTATTAAACTTAACCACCAATAAATTATCCACCGGCAGGGTTTTAAACTGAATGACTTTTTCCCGCAAACGCATCAGTCGAGAAGGCGCATTCTCGCCTAAAAAAAACTCTAAAGGCTGCGGCTCAAACACCATTACCACAACAGGCAAGCCCATTTTCTTGCCTTGCCTTGCCAGTTTTTCTATGACTTTTCTATGCCCCGTATGCACACCATCAAAGTTTCCGATACTCAGTACACAGCCATTGTTGAAAGGTGTCAGGTGGGATAATCCCCGAATCAAATACATAGTAGCGGCAACAGTTGAAACCTGCCATTCTAGCATTATACTTCACAAGCTCACAGCGGTATCATTCACTCTGATATGGCATAACATAAACCAGAGCCGACGCTTTCGCCTTATTGCTCTAAGAACAGTAGGGACATTGACTATTGCAGGTGTATCCAGGCAACCACAAAGGGTCGCTCCTACGTTATTTTGCTAACAAATTTGCAGGTCGAATACCCACTAACAACAAAGAAGCAGCGTAAACCATGCCCCCTAATACAATCCACAAGCCAAGATTAATCACTCTATCAAATGCCGACCAATCAAACCATTGCTCAGTATCTACCCCGACATATAAAAACAAAGCCATCACTTCATTAGCAAAAATAATCTTAACAATAAAATTTGCCCAGTTTTTACCGGGATTATAAATTTTATCTTTTAATAATTTAGTCAGCAAAAGAGAGGCATTAAAAAAGGCTCCTAATGAGGTTGCCAATGCTAAGCCGGCATGTGCAAAAGGGAATACCAATATTATGTTCAAGCCCATATTGGCAAACATGGCATAAACCCCAAATCTAACCGGTGTTTTCATATCCTTGCGTGAAGAAAAACCAGGCACCAACACTTTAACCAAGATAAAGCCTAACAAACCAATTGAATAGGCCATTAAACTTTGACCTGCAAACTGCACATCAGTTGCACTAAAGGCCTGGTACTGAAACAAGGTCGAAAGCATCGGTTCAGCCAACACCAACAAGCCAACCGATGCAGGCAGACCAATCAACAAAACCAGACGCAAAGCCCAATCTAAAGAGCGAGAAAACTCAAGCGGATTATCTGCCGCATGATTTTTAGATAAGCTAGGCAAAATAACAGTCGCCAGGGCAATCCCAAAAATGCCCAAAGGAAATTCCACCAGGCGATCAGAGTAGTACAACCAGGAAACACTCCCGGCAGTAAGAAATGAAGCAATTAAGGTATCAAGCAATAAATTAATCTGGGTAATAGAAACCCCAAAAATAGCCGGCAACATCAAGCTTAAAATGCGTTTAACCCCGGAATCTTTAAAACCTAACCTGACCTTAGGCAACAAGCCCAACTGATATAATGCAGGGATTTGAAATAACAACTGCACAAATCCCGCAGCAAACACCCCCCAGGCCAATGCCACAATAGGATCTTCCATTAAAGGCGAAAGCCATATTGCTGCGGCAATCATACAAAGATTTAAGAACACCGGTGTAAAAGCAGGCACCGCAAATTTGCCATGGGAATTTAAAATGCCACCCGCAAATGCCACCAAAGAAATAAAAAACAGATAAGGAAAGGTAATCCGCAGCATTTGCACGGCTAAATCATATTGTTTACCCTCAGCAATAAACCCGGGTGCAAATAATATAATCAATACAGGGGCAGCAATCACACCTACAATAGTCACCAGCAATAAAATTAACGCCAGCGTACCTGCGGTTCTATCAATAAATAACTTGAGTGCCTGCTGACTGCCTTGCGCCTTATAATCAGACAACACCGGCACAAATGCCTGGGAAAAAGCACCTTCTGCAAACAACCGACGCAAGAAGTTAGGTATTTTAAAAGCCACAAAAAAAGCATCTGTGCCTGAATCAATACCAAAAATGCGCGCAAACAGCATGTCCCGAATAAACCCCAGAATACGTGATATCATCGTCATGCTACTAACAATGGCAGTTGATTTAAGAAGTTGTTGGCTCACAGGCTTTATTTCTAGCTAAATAAAGTTGACAATCATAGCATTTACCAAGATAATACGCGGTTCTTATTTAACACTGAATAAATTTGTAATATGGCAAATACAGCACAAGCTAAAAAAAGAGCGCGTCAGGCAGAAAAAAGCCGTATACGCAACGCAGGACAACGCAGCCAGGTACGTACTTTTATCAAAAAAGTAATCGCAGCCATTGATGCTGGCGACAAATCACAAGCTCAAGAAGCGTTTAAAACAGTTGTTCCTGTTATTGACTCTGCTGTTACTAAAGGTCTTATCCATAAAAATAAAGCGGCACGCAGCAAAAGCAGATTGAACTCTAAAGTTCACGCAATGGCTTAAGATTAGAAAATTCTATAAAAAAAGGTCGAGATACTAAAGTATCTCGACCTTTTTTTATGCGCACGACAATAGAAATCACTCAAATCAGCTTCCCTAATAAGCTACTTCCGCTCAATCCACCAACAAGATAATAAGGCGACTAAGCAGTAATTTTTGATTATAAACACCCCCCACCCCCTATACATTCGCCATACTGTCAGTAGAAATTAAAGCTACAATTAAATATATCTGATCAAGCCTGAGTCAGTACACATAATGGATTCCCCCCTTCCTTCGCTACGCCTTTTATGCTTAAAACAAAAACGGGGATTCCTATATACCACGATGCTTCATACGGGCTACAATATCATTAACTTTAATATATTTCACCCCCAATATCTCCTATCAACAGATCAAGTTTCAGCATCCCCGCCTTTTCAGGTAAAATTCTACTCTTTGCCTGTCTCTTTATGTCCCGTTTTCTCAAAATCAGTCAATTCTGCATAATTACAATTAACGCTATCAATGAATGGGTAGGACGCACTATCTCCTGGCTGACATTATTAATGGTTCTGTTAACCTTCATTGTCGTGGTACTCCGTTATGCCTTTGATATTGGCTGGATCGCCTTGCAAGAGTCTGTTTCTTATATGCATGCCCTGGTTTTTATGCTGGGAGCGGCTTATACCTTAAAGCACAATGGACATGTCAGGGTTGATATTTTCTATCAGCGTTGCAGTGCTCAAACTAAAGCATGGATAGACTGTCTTGGTACGCTGTTTCTGCTTATTCCTTTCACTGTTTTTATTATCTACAGTAGCTGGGAATATGTGGCAGATTCCTGGTCTATTCAAGAAAGTTCCCGCAATTCGGGGGGCTTGCCTGGTGTTTATCTGCTTAAAAGCAGTATTTTATTAATGGCGGGCTTATTAATTCTACAAAGTATTGCTTTATTTTTACAAAACCTACTGATTGCACTCGGCTTAAATCAAGAGAACATATAAATGGATAGTTATTTAGCTTTATGGATGTTTGGCGCGGTGTTTATAGTTCTATTAACCGGTTATCCGGTCGCATTTGCTTTGAGTGGAACGGCTCTGGCATTTGCGACTATTGGCATACAATTTGATGTGTTTGACAACGCTTTTTTAAACGCCCTGCCCAATCGTTTATTTGGCATTATGAATAACCAGACATTACTTGCCGTGCCCTTGTTTGTGTTTATGGGAGTCATGTTAGAACGTGCTAAAATTGCCGAAGACTTACTGGAAGCCATGGCTGAATTATTTGGCTCATTAAGAGGCGGTCTGGGCATCGCGGTTACCCTGGTCGGAATGTTAATGGCGGCAAGTACCGGTATTGTTGGCGCGACAGTGGTTACCATGGGCTTATTGTCTTTGCCCACCATGTTACGCAATAACTATAGTCCTGCCATCGCCTGCGGAACCATTTGTGCATCAGGCACCTTAGGTCAAATTATTCCACCGTCTATAGTGCTGGTATTATTAGGTGATGTGATATCCACGGCTTATCAGCAAGCACAGTTGGATATGGGCATCTTTTCTCCTGAAACGGTTTCAGTAGGCGATTTATTTGCCGGTGCCGTATTACCGGGGTTAGGACTGGTATTAATGTACCTGCTGTATATTCTCATCACTGCATGGCTTTGTCCCAATTCAATGCCAGCTCCGGAAAAAAAAGTCAGAGAGTCCGGCTTTTATTTAGCCATTTTAAAAAGCATGGCGGCCCCTTTGTTGCTGATTTTCTCAGTGCTAGGTTCCATTATGGCAGGCATGGCCACACCAACAGAAGCTGCAGCGGTTGGAGCGACAGGTGCTATCGCTTTAGCATTAATTAAAAAGCGCCTGAATCTAAAAAATTTACGCGAAGTGATGCAAAACACCACCCAGGTGACCAGCATGGTGTTTATGATCTTAATCGGTGCCGCCTTATTTTCTTTAGTATTTCGAGGTTTTGAAGGCGATGAGCTGATCATCGAGCTATTATCTGATTTACCGGGCGGTAAATTTGGCGCCATGTTCTTTGTTATGTTGATCATGTTTTTACTGGGCTTTGTCCTGGACTTTATTGAAATCACCTTTGTAGTGGTACCCATTGTCGGCCCTATCTTATTAGCCATGGGCATAGACCCCGTGTGGCTGGGTATTATGATAGCGATTAATCTACAAACCTCATTTTTAACGCCTCCGTTTGGTTTTGCCTTATTTTATTTACGCGGTGTGGCACCCAAAGAGATTACTACCGGTCAAATTTACCGAGGGGTAATGCCTTTTATTGCAATTCAGCTTATCATGCTGGCTATTCTTGCTTTTTGGCCACAACTGGCGACTTGGCTACCTTCTGTTGTTTATTAAAATCTTTGATAATACCTATGAAAAAGTTATTATTTTTACTCATACTCAGTCTGCAAGCCTGTGGACAAACTGGCCCTCTTTATCATCCTGATGAACAAGCCCCTATTTATGTACCCGAAGAAGAATCATAGAAATGGATTATTTTAATTACCAAGAAAACAAATTATTTGCAGAAGATGTAGCGGTTGACGATATTGTCGCTGAGCAGGGATCTCCGTGTTATATCTATTCACGCGCCACCTTTGAAAAACATTGGCATGCCTTTGACCAGGCCTTTGGCGAGCATCCGCATTTAATTTGTTATGCTGTTAAAGCCAATTCAAATATAGCCATCCTTAATGTGCTGTCTCGTTTAGGTTCGGGTTTTGATATTGTTTCTTTAGGCGAGTTAGAACGCGTTTTAGCTGCGGGTGGTGAGCCTGAAAAAATTGTATTCTCGGGTGTCGGTAAACGTAAAGATGAAATCATTGCCGCGCTTAAAACAGGTATCCGCTGTTTTAATATTGAAGTGAGTGGTGAATTAGACCGCATTAACCAATTAGCGGGGCAACTAGGGGTAGTTGCACCGGTTTCATTTCGGGTGAATCCAAACGTAGATGCAAAAACCCATCCTTATATTTCTACCGGCTTAAAAGAAAATAAATTTGGTATTGATATTAAGCTAGCACATGCTGAATATAGTCGTGCAGCTAAAATGGATCATATTAAAATTATCGGTATTGATTGTCATATAGGCTCTCAATTGACAGAGACATCGCCCTTTTTAGCTGCGCTTGATAAAGTAATGGATTTAGTGCATGTCTTAAAACAGGATGGCATTGATTTACATCATTTAGATTTAGGCGGTGGACTCGGTATTCGTTATAAAGATGAACAACCGCCAGAACCTGCTGAATATGTCGCTGCCATTTTAGAGCGTTTGGGTGACAGTGGTTATGAAATCGCCTTGGAACCCGGCAGAGCCATTGCCGGTAATGCAGGGATTTTAGTCACACGAGTCGAATACTTAAAGCCCACTGAATACAAAAATTTTGCCATTGTTGATGCCGCCATGAATGATTTAGTACGCCCTTCTTTATATAGCGCATGGCAGGATATTGTGCCGGTGAATAAAGAAAGTTCGGCAGATGAAATGCGCTGGGATATTGTCGGTCCTGTCTGTGAAACGGGGGATTTTTTAGGTAAGGATAGAGTGCTTAAACTGTCTCCTGATGATTTATTAGCGGTACGTTCATCGGGTGCTTATGGTTTTACCATGAGCTCTAACTATAACTCCAGACCGCATTTGGCAGAAGTCATGGTTGATGGTGATAAAGTCCATGTCATTCGTGAACGTGAATCCATTCCTCAACTATGGACTGGGGAAAAATTATTGCCTTAGAAAAAAAGCGACTACCAATTTAAAGCGGGACAGAATTAAAATGTATCATTTATTTTCACCATGAAGGACATGAAGCTAATGAAGGGAAAAGCACTCAACTCTTCATGTCCTTCATGCTCTTCATGGTGAAAAATAGCATTATATAGCTACCGGACTCAGCAAAGTGTCACCCCTTAAGTGGGTCGCCCCAATCGCTAATGAATTTTTGAAGTATATTACCCATGAATAAATTGGTCGCCAAAAACATTATAAACAGTGGTCTTTATATCCCGAATAAGGTGGATTTTAGTTCTCTCAAACCTATATCATTATGATTAAATTTACCAAAATGCACGGCTTAGGTAATGACTTTGTCATTATCGATGCCATTAATCAACACATTGCTTTAACCTCAGAGCAAATCAAGTTTATCGCTGACAGAAACTTTGGTGTGGGTTGTGATCAATTATTGTTGGTCGAAAAACCGGTCAGTGATAATGCCGATTTTAAATACCGTATTTTTAATGCCAATGGCAGCGAAGTTGCCCAATGCGGTAATGGCGCCCGTTGTTTTGCCCGTTTTGTCCGCGATAAAAAACTATCGACTAAAGATGAAGTGCGGGTCGATACCGACTCAGGTCAATTATTACTTAACTTTGACCGGGATGGTTTAATCACTGTCAACATGGGCGTTCCCAGACATTCCCCAGCACAAATCCCGTTAAAAACCACCGAAGAATCGCTGTTTTATACCGTTCCTGTTAATAACACAGAAAAAGCCTTTGGTGCGGTGTCTATGGGTAACCCTCATGCGGTCATGCAAGTAAATGATATAGACTCAGCGCCCGTTGCCGAATTGGGTGAAGCGCTAGAAAGTCATGTTTTTTTTCCAGAACGCGCTAATATTGGTTTTATGCAAATAATCAATCGGCAGCAGATAAAATTACGCGTTTATGAACGAGGAGCCGCTGAAACATTAGCCTGTGGTAGCGGAGCATGTGCAGCGGTGGTGATTGGAATTGAACATAACCTGCTCGATCAAAGCAATATTGAAGTAGAATTACCGGGCGGTAAACTATTAATCAACTGGGCGGGTCGTGGTCAGCCTGTCTTTATGAAAGGTCCCGCTGTTTCAGTTTTTGAAGGACAGATACAATTATGAGTGATGAACAACAATACGCAGTAGAAAAATCCAATCTTACTCCCGCTCAAGTTGAACAGTATTTACAGCAACACCCTGAGTTTTTTCATAGCCATTTAGCCTTATTAGAAGATTTAAGTATTCCACACCCTAGTGGCAGCGCGGTCTCTTTAATTTCTAAACAATTGGAAATATTTAGAAGTAAACACCATAAACTGGAAAAGCAGTTAAGCGCATTAATTGAGATCGCCAGAGATAACGATGTCTCATTGAATCGAATGCATGAACTCACATTAGCGTTAATGGAATCGCAAACGGTTGAAGATGTGGTTGCCAACTTAGATCAGGTATTTTCTGAGTGTTTTTTAACCGAGTTTTCTGCCATCCGAATTATTAAGAATTATACCGAATCCCCCATGAGCAATATTTTTGTTCACAGTGATGATGAAAACCTAATACACTTTGATAAAGAACTCAGCAGCAATCGCCCTAAATGTGGCAGACCGACACTGGCACAAGCCCGGTTTTTATTTGGCGATAGTGCGACCGAAGTAAAATCCTGTGCTATCGTCCCAATGACCTTTACAAAACTGGAAGGTCTTATCGCTATTGGTAGCAGAGATGTAAACCGCTTTCATTACAGTATGGGAAATTTATTTCTCACCCAAATGAGTGAGGTGATAGGCAGCCGTTTAATTGCGCTGGTAGATTAGATTTTAGTAGGGCGGACTTCCCCGCCTTATTCTATTTGACATATAAACAATCTTAGCCTATATGACCCCCGATGCTCAACAAACACTCGCCAATTTCTTTCAATCCCTGGAAGTTGAAAAAAGGGCATCTGAACATACCTTAAAAAATTATCAACGCGATATTAAGCAATTACGCATTTATTGCCAGAGTAATGAATTAACGCAATGGAAAGATGTTAAAGCCAGCGATATACGCAATCATATCGCTAACCGGCATAGAAACGGTGTTAGCAGTAAATCATTGCAACGTGAACTTTCTGCCATTCGTAGTTTTTATAATTATCAATTAAGAAAACACCTGCTTGATAGTAATCCCGCCCTGCATATTCGCGGTCCCAAACAAAAAAGAAAGCTCCCCAAAGTACTTGATGTAGACCAGCTTTCTGGCATGTTAGACAGTCCACCCGATTCTCCCTTGGAAATACGTGATTTAGCCATGTTTGAATTATTTTATTCATCAGGGCTGCGATTAAGTGAGCTAGCGGCTTTAAATATTGATGATATTGATTTATCAGAACACTCTTTACGGGTGCGCTACGGTAAAGGGGGAAAACAAAGAGATTTACCTGTGGGGAGCAAAGCGGTATCAGCAATAAATAAATGGCTGGCTTATCGCCCAGGCATGACCGAAGACGCACTGTTTACCTCAAATAAAGGCAACCGTTTAACTCAACGCAGCATTCAACTAAGGCTTGACCGGTGGTGTATAAAAAAAGGCATACCGGAACATGTTCATCCCCACATGTTACGACATTCTTTTGCCAGTCATTTATTAGAATCCAGTCAAGATATTAGAGCCGTTCAGGAACTACTGGGTCATAGCAATATCAGTACCACACAAATTTATACCCACTTGGATTTTCAGCATTTATCAGAGGTTTATGATAAAACACATCCTAGAGCTAAGAAGAAATATTAAAATCATCGGCTAACTAGCCGATAAAATTAAATAAGTTCTACAGTAGAATTACCTACAAACTAAAATTATACGATCTATATTCTGGAGGAGAATAATGCTAACAGCACCCGCAACCGCTTTAATGAATCAATTAAGTTGCTCTAAGAAAATGCTTTTGATTTCAATAGCATTTATCATTCCTCTGGTTATCACTTTGTTTTTACTGATAAGTCAGCAAATGATTGCCATTAAATTTGCTAAAAATGAACAGTTAGGGGTTGAATATATTGTTCCTCTACGCCTGTTAATTCAACACCTTCCTGAGCATAGGGGCATGACTAATGTTTATTTATCAGGTAATGCCCGTTTTAAAAACAACATCCTTGCTAAAAGAACCGAGTTAGCCAATGATATTCGTTTAATTGATGAAATAGACCAACGCCTTGGCCAGCAACTAGGAACCACCACCCAATGGAATGGCATTAAATCGCACTGGCATCAATTAGAACGTGAGGCATTTGAGCAGTCCGCAACAGAAATATTTAGTCGCCATACCCAACTCATTGCAGAAGTCTTAGGTTTAGTCAAGCATATCAGTGATAGCTCTAACCTTACCTTAGACTCTGAACTTGATAGCTATTACATTAAAGAAGCGATCGTTAGTTTATTACCACAAGTGGTCGAAAACCTGGGACAGGCTAGAGGCTTATCCTCAGGACTCGCAGCCAAACAAAGTATTTCTCTTCAACAAAGTATCAAGCTGACCTCATTATTATCGACCATACAGACAAATATTAATGGACTTAAACGAGGACTTACCGTACTTGCTCAATCAAATCCGCAATTATCCAATAAAATCAGTCATCAGATTACCCAAACGATCTCTATTTCAGAACGCTATTTACACTTTCTTCAAGCTGAAATAATTGATACTGAGAAAATCACGGTTAAAGCAAACCGTGTATTTTCCAATGGCAGCGATGTTATCAAAGCTAATTTTAATATTTTAGACCGACTTGCTCCCGAATTAAGTCGCTTACTTGAGCAAAGAATCGAAACGCTCTACAGGAAAATGACCCTGTTAACCCTACTCGTTGTCAGTATGGCATTCATCGCGCTTTATCTATTTGCCGGTTTTTACAACTCATTTCAAACAGCGATTACGCAATTACAAGCAATTGCCGACTCCCTCGCTAAAGGTAACCTGACTTCCCGCGTTAAACTGGATAATAAAGATGAGTTTTCTGAACTGGCACACTCTTTTAATGTAATGGCAGATCAATTTTCTGATGTTATAAAACAGCTCGAAATATCAATTGACCTGCTCGCCTCCTCCGCTGAAGAACTGTCGATGACCAGTCAGGAAAGCAGTTTAGGCGTGCAACAACAACAACAACAAATTGAACAAGTTGCCAGTGCCATGACAGAAATGGCAGCGACAGTACAAGAAGTGGCAAAAAATGCCACTGAAACGGCAACCACCACACAAAATGCACATACTGCAGCCATACAGGGACAAGATGTAGCAAGTCATACAACGCAAGTCATAAACGCACTATCAGAAGAAATTGATGTTGCAACGGCTGTTGTTCAAGAGTTAGCAGATGATGGTGATAAAATTGGCAGCGTGCTGGGTGTCATCCAGAGTATTGCTGAACAAACTAACTTACTGGCACTGAATGCAGCTATTGAAGCGGCTAGAGCGGGTGAAAATGGTCGTGGTTTTGCCGTTGTTGCCGATGAAGTCAGAACCCTCGCTAGTCGAACTCAAGAATCTACAGAAGAAATTCAAAAAATGATTGAGCGCTTGCAAACAGGCACGGCAAAAGCCGTGAATGTGATGATAGAAGGGAAAAAACGCTCAAAAAACACCGTGACTGAAACCGATAAACAAAAAGAATTTCTTGAGCATATCATATTATCTGTTGTCACCATAGATGATATGACAACGCATATCGCCAGCGCCTCAGAGGAGCAAGCGGCTGTTGCAGATGAAATGAGCAGAAATATTAATAATATAAGCACAGTGACAGAGCAATCAGCACAAAGTGTTCTACAAGTGACCCAAAGCAGTGAAGATTTAGCGAGGTTAGCTTCTGATATACAAGTACTTATTAGTCGGTTTAAGGTGTAAGGTTTTTATTAGAGTTCAATGACAGTTGTTCTAAATTATCGCTGACATTGAGCGGATATGAAAAACAGAAAATGACGTTTTTTATCAATAGAATTCGGCATAATTATACATTTAAGCATAAACTATGCTGAATTCTATTGGAGACAAACCGTTCTTTTGATCAATTAACTTCAATATGGGTATGCTAGACTCAAATTTTCATACTTACAGCACTAGAGGTGATTTATGAACATAATTAAATTAACAATGGTCTTTATACTTGCAGTTTTCAGTACAAATGCGTTGTCTTATGGAAGCAGCAGTAGCAGTAAAAAAGCCTGCAAAAAACCTAAATTCACACAATTTACGCCGCCTCGTTTAAGTGTTGTTGCACCACAATCCGAGTTTTCATTTCTGGCTTCAGCTTCGACAAATCCAGCAAGTATCGTGGTAAGCGCAAAAAAACAGCCTGTTGAAGTGACCATCAACAAAACCAATAATGGCTACTCGGTAAGCGGAAATTTACCTGCCTCGCTGCAGGATACTTTTGCCAGAGTTGATATTAAAGCGACAGGTACAAATAGTTGTAAAGCTAATGATGGTTGGCTATTGAATATTAAAAATCCAAATCCCTGAGATCATATATTCTTTCAAAATAGTTTTTCATCTATTAATAGATGAAAGTGTTTTCTCAAGCATTCTGGAGCCGTTATGGCTCCAACACTATTTTTCTCATCTGGATTTTTCCAAGGGGGTTGGCATTAATCTATTTTTCTGCCTTTGCCTCGGTGGCAGTTCAAATCGAAGGTCTTGTGGGAATCAATGGCATATTACCCGTTAGGAACGACAACAACAAAAAAGGATTTGAGAGTCTTTACCTCTATTTTAAATAGAACCCATGAAACAGGTAAAAAAGTAGCAGAAGGATTTAAAGAATCAATGATCATTGTATTTGATAAGTTACTCAACCAGTGGAATTATACTGCTGTTCCTGAAAAATGATTTGAGAAATTGCTCAAGTTATTTCATGCACGTTCCTTAGTCATTAATTACTGGTTGTACGGGCTCATTTGATAAAATACGGATTAAAGAGACTGTTTTTTACACCTAAAAAATCATAAACACTTGAATTGTAGTAATTAAATTTTTATTTCGACAGTCTAAACCTGACCCCTGATCTTTGTGGTGCCTTTTTGTAGAAAAAGGTCTGATAAATGATAATTATTCCGTTACACTAGCTATCTATTTAATTTTTGACCTGATTTTGAGTTTGGTTTTTTATGATGCGCGTTATTTTATTTATTCTTTTTAACTTTTTGGCAACGCAAGCTTTTGCCGAAAGTAACATTCAAAAACTTTATAAAGCAGTTAATAACAGTGTAGTTGAGCTGCATGTTAAATCGTTATCTGAGCCCAAACATGGGCAAATGACTTATAAACCTAAATCTGTTAAATCATTAGGCTCTGGTGCGCTGATCACCAAAGCAGGGCGTATATTAACAGCCGCGCATGTGGTTGACCGTGCTACCGAAATTGAAGTGGTATTTGCTGATGGCAGTAAAACCAGTGGTCATGTGGTGTGGGTTGAATCTTTAATTGATTTGGCTATGGTCCAGGTGGTAGACGTGCCAGAAACGGTTGAACCACTTAATTTAGCTAAAACAAATGATTACAGTGTTGGCGAGCAAGTAGTGGTTATTGGCGCACCTTATGGTGTTAGTCATAGTTTGTCGGTCGGTTATTTAAGCGGCATTCGTGATGGTGATGCTATTCCGGGTTCATCATTAGTACCGCGATTACTACAAACTGATGCTGCCATTAATGTTGGTAATTCAGGCGGCCCGATGTTTAATTTAAATGGCGAGATTATTGGTATCGTTAGTTATATTATGTCTAAAGATGGTGGCAGCAATGGCTTAGGTTTTGTTATTTCTGTTGATACTATTCATAAAATAATTGACAGTAATCCGAGTGTATTCTTTGGCTTAATTCCTATTATTCTTAACAAACCACATTCACAAATTATAAATAATACTGCGGGTTATGGCATGCTAATTCAAAATGTTATCCCCGGAACCTTAGCCGATAAACTTGGTTTTAAAGGCGGTACTATGAGTGTGATGATGGCCAACAGACACATGTTATTGGGTGGCGATATTATATTGGCGATTGATGGAATTGCGATAAAAAATATTGAAGCAGCAATAAAAATTAAACAACGCATGGGACAATTTAAAAAAGATAAAGAAGTTGTGTTTAAGTTTTTACGTAATGGCGTTGAAAAATTAGTCACGTGGAAAGTTGATTGAACCAGGACTTACGCATTGACGAATCGACTATAATATTCAACTGAGATTTTCAGAGCCAAAAGCATACACGCGAAAAAGAAATTACGAGTTCAGGTTCCGAACTGCGAATATCTTGTTATTCTTGTCAAG
>CAYMPX010000010.1:0-21131 GCA_964392135.1 uncultured Methylomarinum sp. | reverse complement strand
AATAATCAACAAACATGGCATTTTTAGTGGGGGTAAGCCGCCATAACCGACCATCAACTGCAAAGGTAGCTGATACAGTGGTATTTATGGGAATATAAGAGGAGGCAACTTTGTTCTCAATATTGTTTGAGGTAAGCTGACAGCCACTAAGTAAAATTAGACATATTGAGTAGATAACAGTGGATAGTAAGCTGGATTTATATTTTTTGAACATCGGATACTGTTTTATGCGTTGATTTGAAAAACAATGTTGTTTGAACCTAAAACGAATAACAACAGATTTCCAAGTATATTGATAAAAATCTCATGCAATCTGCTGATTATAGCAGTCACTCCCTGGTGAATACATTTATAAATAATAGTTAAGGTTAGAAGCTGAAATTGATGCTGCTGATAACACGGTAGTCTGGTTCAACTTGATCGCCATTGGTATCTTGAACAACAGGAATACCAAAAGATGCCGCCATACTAATGTTTTTAGCGGCTGCAAATCGTAACCCTGGTGAGATATAGGCAATATTTCCACCCGAATTATTATCTTTAAGACCGTGATTTTCTTCTTTATCTCTCCATTCACCATTGAATTCCAGTATGGTATCAAAGGCATATTTTGGCGCTTGGTAGCTTAAGCCTTGTTGACCAAACAAACGATAGGATAATGCAAAATTATAGCTGAATATATCGCCAAGATCGGTCTCTTGTGTGCCTTCAGAAGCAATTGTATAAACAGTACTTGCATCAACAGAGAAGGCACCTTGCTTTTGAGTAAAGGCCAGCCCCAAGATGCCATCCCAGGAACCTGAGCCAGGTTGAAATTCTGTGTCCAGTAATGCTAAACCATCGGCGGAGTGTCGGCTGGTTTTACCTGTGGGGGTTTTTATTCCAAAGAGTACAGAAACATTCGTACCGTCGTGTTTAAAAAAGCGATATTGTCCATAAAGTGTGGTATCGCCTATGCCTTCAATATTTCCGAGTGATTCAATTGCTGCCGGTTCATCATGCCCGCCGCCGTGATCACCATGAGCCGGTTCTCTGATATTATCTCTTAATATGAAAGGAACCCGAATACCAACCGTTAGATCATCGGTTATACCATATGCCGCCGCGACCGAAAGACTCCAGAGTGACTCTACACTGTGTAAATCTGCCTCGGTATCCGCTTCACGTAATGCCTGTAATTTAGTATTTGAATATTCGTCGAATCTAATGTATTCCGCCCGGAAACCGGTTGAAATTCTGCCTTCAGGTAAGGTTAAAGCCGATTCAGTGGCAATGGGAGAGGCTGTGCCAACACCAAGACCGATAGATGCATGATCGGCAAGGGCGGTACAAGGTAGTGTGACGAGAAAAAAAGGCAGTATTTTTTTTGACATAAAATCAAGGTGAGATTAGTTACTGTAGAAATTTATAATTAGAATTATAGAAAGCAAGAACTACACCAATTTGTAGTAGTTGTTTTTTATATTAGCAGGGGAGATGTTACTCGCTCATTACGAGTTATCAATAAGTTGTATATAACGCGGTCACTGGTGCGGAATTTATAGCTGTTTTTTGTAAATGATGCGTAACATCAAGTTAGCAGGTAGGTGATTCACATAAAGAAAGTGTGTTTTATTTCGTTGAATATAAATGTGCTTTGTTTGCTAATAAGGCAAATGACACATTGTAATTGTATTATTTAACATAGTTTAATTGTTTTTACCTTAATTCGGTTGAATAAGGGTGGCAGTAGTGAATAGGGGGAGATATTATTTTCTACTGCCTCCCTAAGTTGCTCACTCATTTTTCTTAAAAGATGCTTAAAGCCATTGTCATATCAAGGATAGCGGCTGAAGCATGTCGTTTTTGCGTTGATAGGCTGGTAACAAGCTCTTAATACAGTATATAATCAATGGGTTTGAATAAAAATTTCACTAAAATATCACTGGAAAATACGCATGTTGGGTAAGCTAGTCAAGTTAGTTGTAGGAAGTCGTAACGACAGGAATGTTAAGAAAAAACGGGCATTAGTTAACAAGGTAAATGCCTTAGCTGCCGAATATGAAGGATTATCAGATGATGCCTTAAAAGCAAAGACCCAGGAATTTCGTCAGCGTCTTGCAGATGGCACTAAACTGGATGATTTGATTCCAGAAGCATTTTCGACAGTAAGAGAAGCCTCGAAGCGGGTTTTTGGTATGAGCCATTATGACGTGCAGATGATTGGCGGCATGATCTTAAATGATGGCAAAATCGCTGAAATGAAAACCGGTGAAGGTAAAACACTGATGGCAACATTAGCCGCTTACTTAAATGCTTTGCCAGGAAAAGGTGTTCATATTGTTACCGTTAATGATTATCTTGCGGCTCGTGATGCAGAATGGATGGGGAAACTGTATACCTTTTTAGGTTTAACTGTGGGGGTTATTGTTAATGATTTGGAACATGGTCAACGTCAACAGGCTTATGCAGCCGATATTACTTACGGGACCAATAACGAATTTGGTTTTGATTATTTACGTGACAATATGGCGTTTAGTATGGCGCATAAAGTGCAGCGTGAATTGAATTTTGCCATTGTTGATGAGGTAGACTCCATCCTTATTGATGAAGCGAGAACCCCGCTTATTATTTCAGGTCCTACGGAAGAAGGTACGGACGTTTATCTTAAAACCAATGCGATTGTGCCTTTCTTAACCGCACAAGACATTGTTGAGGATAAAGAGAAGCAAGAAACCCTGCCAGGTGATTATCTGGTTGATGAAAAAAGCAAACAAATTCATTTGACTGAGGCGGGTCATGAGCGTGTTGAAGCCTTAATGGTTGAGCATGGCATGATGGAAGAAGGGGCAACATTATATGATGCCGCTAATATAAGGTTAATGCATTATCTAAATGCTTCATTACGCGCACATATTCTATTTCATAAAGATGTTGATTATGTGGTCAGGAATAATGAAGTCAGTATAGTCGATGAGTTTACCGGTCGAATAATGACCGGCAGACGTTGGTCAGAAGGTTTGCATCAAGCCATTGAAGCAAAAGAAGGGGTAACGGTTCAAAATGAGAACCAAACCTTGGCATCTATTACCTTTCAAAATTATTTCCGTTTATATGAAAAACTGTCAGGTATGACAGGAACCGCTGATACGGAAGCGTTTGAGTTAAATAAAATTTATGGCTTAGAGGTTGTTGTAATTCCTACTCATAGAGATATGATTCGAGATGATAAAGGCGATTTGGTTTACCTTTCAAAACCAGAAAAATATCTGGCTGTTGTGGACGATATTAAAGACTGTGTTAAACGCAAGCAGCCTGTATTGGTGGGTACCACATCGATTGAAAATTCAGAGATTATTTCTGAATTATTGACTAATGCTAATATTAACCACGAAGTGTTAAATGCCAAACAGCACGAGCGTGAAGCCCACATTATTGAAAATGCAGGTATGCCGGGTGCGGTGACTATTGCAACCAATATGGCAGGGCGTGGTACTGATATTGTATTGGGCGGAAATCTTGAAATTGAATTGAAAACCTTGGGTGAAGAGGCAACAGATGCTGAAAAACAGAAAATACGTGGTGCGTGGTTAGATAGACATCAAGCGGTATTGGATAGTGGGGGGTTGCATGTTATTGGTTCAGAGCGACATGAGTCTCGCCGAATTGATAATCAGCTGCGAGGTCGTTCAGGTCGCCAGGGTGATCCTGGTTCAACACGTTTTTACTTGTCATTAGAAGATGATTTAATGCGTATCTTTGCTTCAGAGCGTGTGGGTAAGCTAATGAAGTCTTTAGGGATGGAAGAGGGTGAAGCCATTGAACATCCCTGGGTGACACGGGCGATTGAAAACGCGCAGACCAAAGTGGAAGGGCGTAACTTTGATATGCGTAAGGAAGTATTGGCTTATGATGATGTTGCTAATGATCAGCGTAAAGTCATTTATCAGCATCGTAATGAGTTAATGGCTGCTGATGATATCAGTGAAATGATCCGTGATATTCGTCAAGATGTACTTAATGATGTAATTACTAAATATATTCCTGCCAAAACAATGGAAGAACAGTGGGATATTAGTGGTCTGGAAGAACATTTAGCGCAAGAGTATTTATTAGAGCTCCCTTTGCAGGATATGCTGAAAAAGGATAAAACCTTTCAGGAAAAGGATTTAAGACAGTTTGTGGTGGATCAATTAGAGGCTGAAACCAAAGCGAAGGTTGAAAAATCAACGCCTGAGGTTATGCGACACTTTGAAAAATCAGTGATGTTGCAAGTGTTAGATAATAGCTGGAAGGAGCATTTGGCATCGATGGATTCCTTGCGTCAGGGTATTCATTTTAGAGGCTATGCTCAAAAAGATCCTAAGCAAGAATATAAGCGTGAAGCATTTGATATGTTTACCAATTTGCTTGATCATATTAAATATGAAGTGATTGGTATTTTAGCTAAAGTTCAAGTGACAGAGGAAGAGGATGCTGAAGCCATTGATGAGCAAAGACAAACAACGCAGGAAATGCATTATGAACATGCTGAGGCAAGCCCTGTAGAACAACAGCCGCAAGAGGTTGCTATCGTAACCAGTGAGACAGAAGAGCAAGCGGATCAGCCTTTTATCAGGGAAGGTAAGAAAGTAGGGCGTAATGATCCTTGTCCTTGTGGATCAAAGAAAAAGTATAAACAGTGTCATGGAAAGTTAGGCTAAGTTCTTTCAAGCTAAAAAATGTAGGGTGGGTTAATGCCCATCCTGCAAACGCAGAAAAATCTAACAGAAGATATCAAGAAATAGTCATGCAATGTGACTTAAGATGTTTCGTTTTCTAGTGGCTTAAAGTTACTATTGAACATGCTCCCTAATAGGTATTCATACAGGAAAGAATTACAAAGAAGCTATAAATTAAGATAAGACATAGTGATTAAATTTCAGTATGTTACTCAATAACACGGTAACTTCTTATTATATGGGGATGGATGTATCCTGCAATACGTCATTCCTGCGTGTTCTTGGCAGGAATCTATTGCCGAGTTCAATTCTCGACAAAAGACTTCGGGACTGCGACTTTTTCCTGTCGTCGGTACCCGGACATCATGAGAAGCTATATAACAGGTCATTCAAAGTTAACACGGTAAACAATATGCCATATAGAAATTTCGAAAAAAGTAAACCGAGAAAAAATATTACAACATTGCCTGATTTAGGAATGAGTAAGAACGATTTTATTGCTGATTTTAAAAGGTACTATAGTACTCGATTAGGCCGTGATGCTTTATGCCGTTCTCCTCATTATGCTTATGAAGCTTTATCGCTCACTGTCAGTGATCGACTGATTGAACGTTGGAAACGTACTTATAATACTTATAGAGAGCAAGATTGTAAAAAAGCGTATTACATCTCAATGGAGTTCTTGATGGGGAGAGCTTTAAGTAATGCCATGTTAAATCTGGGAGTTACCAATGAAGTTGAGAAAGCACTTTATGATATGGGGCTGAATATGGAGGAATTGCTTGATAGTGAAGTTGATGCGGGTTTAGGTAATGGGGGCTTAGGGCGTTTAGCGGCTTGTTTTATTGATAGTTGTGCGACCTTGCAACTGCCTGTGACAGGCTATGGCTTACGTTATGAGTATGGCATGTTTTCACAGGCAATTAAAAACGGAGAACAAATAGAAAAACCGGATCACTGGTTGCGAAATGGTAATGTCTGGGAAATTGAACGTCCAGAATATACTGTGCGTATTAAATTTGCGGGGCATACAGAACGACGTATTGATAATAGAGGCAATGAAACGGTGCATTGGGTTAACACCGATGATATATTGGCAATTCCTTTTGATACCCCTATTCCAGGGTTTAAAAATGGCACGGTGAATACGCTAAGGTTATGGAAAGCAGAAGCAACGGAAGAGTTTAATCTGCAAGAGTTTAATGCCGGTGAATATGCCGAAGCGGTTGCTGAAAAAAACACTGCAGAAAATATCACTATGGTGTTGTATCCTAACGATGCCAATGAAAATGGTAAAGTTTTAAGGCTAAAACAACAATATTTATTGGCCTCTGCCAGTTTGCAGGATGTTGTATCAAGTTGGGTCGGTCGTCATGGCGAGGATTTCACCCATTTTGCAGAAAAAAACTGTTTTCAATTAAATGATACTCACCCCAGTATTTCAGTTGCTGAATTGATGCGCTTACTAGTGGATGAGCATGGTTTGGGCTGGGATGAAGCCTGGGGTATTACCCGTAAGACGATGGCGTATACTAATCATACACTGTTGCCAGAAGCCTTGGAAAAATGGTCTGTGGGCTTAATGCAGTATTTGTTACCACGCATTATGGAAATTATTTTTGAAATTAATGCGCGTTTTATGGCCGAAGTTGCAGAGCAGTGGCCAGGACAAGATGAATACCTTCATCGAATGTCTATCATCGAAGAAGGGCATGATAAGCAGGTACGCATGGCTTACTTAGCTATAGTCGGTAGTTTCTCGGTTAATGGTGTGGCAGAATTACATTCACAATTATTAAAAGAGGGATTGTTTAATGATTTTTATCAATTATGGCCTAAGAAATTTAATAATAAAACCAATGGGGTAACGCCTCGGCGTTGGTTAGCTGCATGTAATCCTGAATTAGCCGCATTGATTACTAAAACCATTGGCGATGGTTGGGTGACAGATTTATCTCAACTGGAAAAGCTTAAACCTTATGCTGATAAACCTGCGTTTAGAAAAAAATGGTTTCAATTACAGCAAAATTGTAAACAGCAATTGATAGACTATAAAACAGAAGAATTGGGTGTTGATTTAAACCTGAATGTAAATGCTTTATTTGATGTGCAGGTAAAGCGGATTCATGAGTACAAGCGTCAAATACTTAATGTATTACATGTTATTCATCTGTACAACCAAATAAAGCAAGGCAAAACCGAGAACTGGGTTGCTCGTTGCGTGTTAATTGGGGGTAAGGCTGCACCGGGTTATGTCATGGCTAAGAAAACCATTAAGCTCATTAATAATGTGGCTAATGTGATCAACAATGACCCTGATATCGGCGATAAATTAAAATTAGTATTTCTGCCTAATTATCGTGTGTCTGCAATGGAGAAAATTTGTACTGGAGCGGATTTATCCGAGCAAGTATCTACAGCGGGAAAAGAAGCATCAGGTACAGGAAACATGAAGTTTATGATGAATGGCGCGATAACCATAGGTACACTGGATGGCGCTAACATTGAAATTCGTGAAGAAGTGGGTAAAGAAAACTTCTTTTTGTTTGGATTAACAGAAACAGAAGTTCAGGAATTAAGAGCTCATTATAATCCTTGCGCTATGATTGAGGAGGATGACGAGCTGAAAGCCGTGATCAATTTGCTAGAGAGCGGTCACTTTAATAGTTTAGAACAGGGTATTTTTGATGACATTATTGGCTCACTTAAACATCCACATGATCCGTGGATGACCATCGCTGATTTTCGGAGTTATATTGATGCGCAAGCACGTGTCAGTGAGGCTTATAGAGATCGAGAGCACTGGACTCGAATGAGTATCCTCAATACCGCATCCAGCGGTAAGTTTTCTACTGATAGAACGATTACTGAATATGCAGATGATATTTGGGGATTAACGGCTGTCAGGATTAAGAAATAAGTCTCTAACGAAAAGAAAAAACACAGAAGCCAGTAGAATAGCGAGAGGGTGAAACCTGCTCTCTATTCTACTGAATTAATTCGATTTAAAGCCTGCGCGCTATATTTTACATCGCCCCGTTTTTATTCCCCACCTGAAAATCCCTGCTGTCGCCAAGCTTCATAGCTAACAAGCGCAACCGTGTTTGATAGATTCATACTCCGGTTATTTGCTTGCATAGGTATCCGTAACTGCTGGTTTGCTGGAATCGTTTGCTGAAGATCTGCTGGCAACCCCGCTGTTTCAGAACCAAATAATAAAATATCCCCTGGCTGGTATTCAACTTGGTCGTATCGTTGTGTGCCTTTGGTTGTTATCGCCCAGACCCTGGGGTTTGGCATTGCTTTTAAAAAGCTGGCGTAATTTGCATGCGGGGTGATGTTGGCTAAGTCTTTATAGTCAAGACCCGAACGGCGCAGGCTTTTTTCTTCCAGGTTAAACCCCAAAGGTTCAATGAGATGTAGATGGCAACCATTGTTTGCCACAAGTCTTATAATGTTTCCTGTATTTTGCGGAATTTTGGGTTCATAAAGAACAATATTAAACATGATTTTGAGTTTGTTTTTGGCGTTTAAGGTTGTACATGTATAAAATTCAGGTTCAAAATTTTGAGCGGGGAGTTTTAGACTGGTTAAATTGAATTATAGCTTAAATCGGTGGATTTATGTCTTTCTTATGCGACAATGAGTAATGTTTGAAATAAAAAAGACAAATTACTTTGACCGCTGGTTTACAAGCCTTAAGGATGTAAAAATCAAAGCCAGAATAACTTTAAGGATTAGACAGGTGTCACAGGGTAATTTTGGCGATCATAAGTCATTAGGTGCAGGGTTATTTGAATTGCGGTTTTTCTTTGGTGCGGGTCATCGTATTTACTACACCATGAAAAATAATCGGGTGGTTATATTACTCGCTGGTGGTGATAAATCATCTCAAAATAAAGACATTAAAAAAGCAAAAGAGATTTTAAAAACGGTGGAGTTCGAATAATGAAAACTAAACTTACTAACTGGGATGCAAGCGAGTATCTTGATAACCCGGAAATGATACAAGAATATATTAATGCAGCTCTTGAAGAAAACGATCCTGATTTGTTGCGTCTTGCTTTAGGTGATGTCGCTAAAGCTCAGGGTATGACAGAAATAGCAAAAAAAGCCCATGTGAGTAGACAAAACCTTTATAAGGCATTTTCGGATAACGGGCATCCAAAATTAGATACAATCCAAAAAGTAATCGGTGCAATGGGATTAAAGCTCAAGGTTGAAGTGCAAAGCCAAATAGGAAGGCAGTAAGTGCTATGGGTCTGCCATTAGCAACCTTACGGTTTCTCAATAGATATTTTCATCGTAATTTACACCTTTACACCTGATTTGGTAATTGAGTGTAAAACAGGTGTAAAAAATAAGCAAAGAACGGAAAGTAAAGACAATAAATAAGGGCTTGGATTTCTCTATGCCCTTATTGTATTTGACTTTTGTGGTATGTTGTTTTCGGTTGTTTTACTGCTTTAGTTTATCTTTCAACATCTTATTTACTTCGCCCGGATTGGCTTTGCCTTGGGTCGCTTTCATTGCCTGGCCGACAAAAAAGCCAAATACTTTGGCTTTACCGCTCAGGTATTGCTCAACTTGCTTGGGGTTGTCGACAATGATTTTATCAATAATGGCTTCAATTGCGCCGCTATCAGTAATTTGCTTTAAACCTTGTTGATCGATGATTTCATCCGCACTGTCATCACTTTCCCATAAGCTATCAAACACTTGTTTGGCTATTTTTCCTGAGATAGTGTTGTCTGCAATACGTTTTAAAAGCTCCGCTAAACGCTCTGCGTTAATGGGTGATTCAGTAATTTCAAATCCTGCTTTATTGAGAGCGCCTAAAAAGTGACCGGTAACCCAATTGGTGCATAATTTAGCTTCGCAGCCAGAGTGTTTGACCACTGCTTCATAAAAATCTGCAAGTTGGCGAGAGGTGCTCAGTGTGCTTGCGGCTTCTTCATCTTGTCCGTATTGCTGTTTAAAACGTTGTTTTTTAGCCGTGGGTAATTCAGGTAAATCGGCTTTAACTTGTTCGCGTAAGGCATCTGTAATTTCAACAGGCAATAAATCGGGGTCTGGGAAGTAGCGGTAATCATTGGCTTCTTCTTTGCTACGCATGGAACGTGTTTCATTTTTATCGGCATCGTATAAGCGGGTTTCTTGTACCACTGTGCCGCCGCCCTCAATCAGATCAATTTGTCTTTCCACTTCAATATTGATGGCCTTTTCGACAAATTTGAATGAGTTGATGTTTTTTAATTCGGCACGTGTGCCAAATTCAGCTTGTCCCTTAGGACGTACCGAGACATTGGCATCACAACGAAACGAGCCTTCTTGCATATTGCCATCACAAATTTCCAGATAGCGTACCAGTTGATGAATCTTACGCATGTAGGCAACGGCTTCTTGCGCTGAACGCATATCGGGTTCAGAAACGATTTCCAGCAAGGGGGTTCCGGCGCGGTTTAAGTCGATACCTGTCAGACCGTGAAAATCTTCATGTAAGGATTTTCCCGCATCTTCTTCCAGGTGGGCGCGTGTGACACCTATACGTTTGGTTTTTCCATCGACTTCAATATCTAAATGACCTATACCAACGATAGGGTGATCCATTTGACTGATTTGATAACCTTTAGGTAAATCAGGGTAAAAGTAGTTTTTTCTGGCAAATACCGAGTAAGGTGCTATGTCGGCATCAATTGCCATACCAAATTTAACTGCCATGCGTACGACGTCCTGATTTAATACCGGTAATACGCCGGGTAGTCCTAAATCGACTGCACAGGCTTGGGTATTTGGCTCAGCGCCATATCGGGTGGATGCGGCAGAAAATATTTTAGATTTTGTTGCCAGCTGGGCGTGAATTTCCAGACCGATGACTGTTTCCCATTCCATCATATTCTCCTTATTCGAAACCTTTCGGTGTTTGTTGATGCCAGTTGGTGACCTGTTGATATTGATGGGCAATATTCAATAAACGGTCTTCTGTAAAATAATTACCAATGACGTGTAAGCCGACCGGTTTATTATCAACAAAACCCGCAGGGATAGACATTGCAGGTAAGCCTGCAAGATTAATAGCAATAGTGTAAATATCAGCAAGATACATTTCTATGGGATCACCGGTTTTTTCACCTTGAGTAAATGCAGTTGAAGGTGAAACAGGCCCCATCAGTACATCTACTTCAGACAGCGCATTGCTGAAGTCTTCGCTGATTAAACGACGTACTTTTTGCGCCTTGATATAATAGGCATCATAATAGCCCGCTGATAAAGCATAGGTTCCCATTAAAATACGGCGTTTAACTTCATTACCAAAGGCTTCACCGCGTGAGCGAGTGTACAAATCGTCAAGGTCGGCGGGTTTATCGCAACGGTAGCCAAAACGTACACCGTCAAAACGTGATAGATTGGCAGAGCATTCTGCCGATGAAATCACGTAATAGGCGGGTATTGCCAGCTTCATATTAGGTAGGGACACTTGTTTGATTTCAGCACCCATTTTACGGTATTCATTAATCGCTGTTTCTATCGTGGCAGCAATCTCGCTGTTTAAATCGGCACTGAAAAATTCTTTTGGTAAGCCTATCCTTAGACCTTCAAGACGGTTATTAAGTCCTGCAGAATAATTAGGTACGGTGCGATCCACACTGGTGGAGTCTTTTTTATCAAACCCTGCCATGGTTTGTAATAAAATGGCAGCATCTTCTGCAGAGCGCGCCATAGGGCCGCCTTGGTCTAAGCTGGATGCAAAAGCAATCATGCCATAACGTGAGACTCTGCCATACGTTGGTTTTAAACCGGTAATGCCGCATAAAGAGGCGGGTTGGCGGATAGAACCACCGGTATCGGTGCCTGTCGTTGCTACGGATAAACGTGCGGCAACCGCAGCGGCAGAACCACCGGATGAACCACCGGGTACCGTGCGGGTATCCCATGGATTTTGGACTGCCCCATAAAAACTGGTTTCATTGGAGGAGCCCATGGCAAATTCATCCATATTTAATTTGCCCAGCATCACTGCGCCCGCTGAATTAAAATTTTCAATTACTGAGGCGTTATAAGGCGCGTTAAAATTGTCCAGCATTTTTGAGCCGCAGCTTGTTTTGATACCTTGCGTACAAAAAATATCTTTTTGGGCAATTGGTATGCCGGTTAACAGCCCTGGATCACCTGCAGATAATTGACTGTCGGCTACTTTTGCCTGTGCCAGTGCCTGTTCTTCAGTGACAGTAATAAAGCTGTTAAGCGCCTGAAATTTTTTAATGCGTTCAAGATAACTTTGCGTCAGCTCTACACTCGAATACTCGCCGGCACGCAGGCCTTTTGCCAATTCTGTAATGGTTTTGTTATGCATGGTCATTCCGTTAGTCGATAACTTTAGGTACTAAATACAGCCCGGATTCTACCTGGGGAGCAATAGACTGAAAATTTTCACGTTGATTACTTTCGGTGGCTACATCGCTGCGTAATCGTTGCGCCTGATCCATTGGATGTGCCATAGGCTGAACGGCATTGGTATCGGTTTTTCCCATCCGGGTCATTAGATCCAGCATATTAGACAGGTCATTAGCATAAGCGCCAATATCGTTTTCATCTATTCCTAGTCTTGCCAAATGGGCAATTTTCTTTACTTCATCAGCCGTTAACGACATTTTTAAACTCCACATGTTACTTTTTTTAAATATGATACTTTATATCTTGCTCAAATACCTGCTAGATTGTTAAAGTAGTAAGATTTTATATCGCTAAGGATACTGCTAAAGATGTTCAAAAGAATTCGCGGACTTTTTTCTAATGATTTATCAATTGATTTAGGTACTGCTAACACCTTAATTTATATGCCTGGACAGGGCATAGTCTTAAATGAACCTTCGGTAGTGGCGATTAAAGAAGATAAAATTCGTGGTGCAAAAACCATTGCGGCAGTGGGTGCTGATGCAAAAATGATGTTAGGGCGGACACCCGGTAATATTACCGCTATTCGACCATTAAAGGATGGGGTGATTGCTGATTTTGCAGTAACGGAAAGGATGCTACGTCACTTTATTGAAAAGGTTCATGAGTCTAAATTATTTCGCCCTAGTCCCCGCATTTTAATTTGTGTACCTTGTGGCTCAACGCAGGTTGAGCGTCGTGCAATTCGTGAATCTGCTGCAATGGCAGGGGCGCGAGAAGTTTATTTGATTGAAGAGCCTATGTCGGCGGCAGTCGGTGCGGGCTTGCCCGTAGATGAAGCGCATGGCTCTATGGTGCTGGATATTGGCGGAGGTACGTCTGAAGTCGCTGTCATCTCCTTAAACGGTATTGTTTATTCGGCATCGGTACGCATTGGTGGTGATCGTTTTGATGAAGCCATTATCAATTATGTGCGTAGAAATTACGGTACATTGATTGGAGAAGCGACTGCAGAGAAAATCAAAAAAGAAATTGGTACTGCTTATCCAGGCAGTGAAGTTAAAGAAATTCAGGTAACCGGGCGGAATTTGGCAGAAGGTGTGCCACGCAGTTTTTCTTTAAATAATAATGAGATTCTGGAAGCCTTGCAGGAGCCGCTATCGGGTATTGTGGGTTCTGTAAAAGTCGCCTTGGAACAAACACCGCCAGAGCTCGGTGCGGATGTTGCAAATAAAGGTATTGTGTTAACAGGTGGCGGCGCTCTGTTAACGGATATAGATCGTTTAATTGCAGAAGAAACCGGCTTGCCTGTGTATATTGCTGATGACCCGCTGACCTGTGTGGCCAGGGGCGGTGGTATGGTTTTGGAAATGCTGGATGAAAAAGGACTTTCAGCTTTTTCTTTGGAATAAAATAGATTGGTATGTAAGTATCGATGTGAAATTAATTTAGCCATTTTAAAAGGGACTTGTTTTTAACATAATTATCGTAGCTGCGACAAATGCGTAGCTACAAAACGAGTTGAATTAATGGTACGTTGCTACTTAAATACGTGATGGTCAGACAGTGTCTGGCCATTTTTGTTTTTGTCTTTGTGTGTGAGGTTTTACTATAAAACTTTTATTTGCTTCAGGTCCCTCGCTTAATACCCGATTGCTTATCGTAGTAGTGGTATCTATTGTTTTAATTGCCGTTGATCATCGTAGTTCTCGATTAAATAAAACGCGTTCTATTTTGTCGGTTATTGTTTACCCTATTCAATTGGCAGTCAGTTTTCCTGTGGAAATGGCAGAGCAATTCTATGAGACTATGGTTTCATATAGTGAATTAAAAGACGAGAATCAACGGCTCAGAAAAAAGCAATTGATTGATAGCGTCAAATTGTTGAAATTTGCTTCCCTGGAGAATGAAAATATTCGTTTGCGGGGGTTGCTGGAAAATTCATTTAAATTGGGTGAACAGGTTTTGGTTGCCGAATTGCTCTCTGTTAATCTGGCGCCTTATGAACATACCGTAGTGGTCAATAAAGGCACCCGGTTCGGGGTGAATGCCAAGCAACCCGTTTTAGATGCTAATGGCATTGTCGGGCAGGTTATTCGTTCATTACCCTTGTCTTCTGAAGTCATGTTGATTACCGACCCGAATCATGCGATTCCTGTTCAAGTTAATCGTAATGGGCTGAGAACTATTGCCGTAGGGAGCGGAGAATTGGGGCGACTGAATCTGCCTTTTCTCCCTAATAATGCCGATATTTTACCGGGTGATTTATTAGTGACCTCTGGTTTAGGCGGGACTTTCCCTCAAGGCTATCCGGTTGCGGTGGTTGATAGTTTTATTGTTCAGCCAAATAAACCTTTTGCTAATATTTATGCCACACCCAAAGCACAGTTAGATAGAATTCGTGAATTGTTGGTGGTCTGGAGTGACTCAACGCCCGTTCCTCTCACATTTCCCGAAATAACAGATAGCAAGAATTTAAGTGAGTAAAGACCATAACATACGTGCATATTTGTTGACGCTTGTACTGGCAATGAGCTTGAATATCTTGCCCTTATCCGAGACTATAAAAAACTTGAATCCTGATTGGGTTTTATTGGTTTTAATCTATTGGACATTGGCAATGCCTGAAAGAATCGGTGTTTTTAATGCCTGGTTATTAGGGATTTTTGTTGATGTATTGACAGGACGATTAATCGGTATGCATGGATTGACTTATGCATTGGTTAGTTATGCCTGTCTAAAACTGCATAAACGTCTGCGTCATTACCCGATTCCTCAGCAATCATTATTTATCCTTTTTTGTTTACTATCATCTCAAAGTATCGTGTTCTGGATAGAGAATATTCAAAACCGCACAGAATTTTCTTTTGCATTCTGGTTGCCAGTATTAATGGGTACATTGGTCTGGCCATCGGTCTATTCTTTCTTACGTTTTATTTGTGCCTTGGGAAGAGGTGATTAATGACCCGGTATTATGCGATAAAAGACACGCTGGCTGAAAATCGTATTTTTCTAAGCCGGGTAGTTTCCTGTTTTGTGTTCATTATTCTATTGATGTTGGGCTTGATTGTCCGCCTGGTTTATTTGCAAGTTGCAGGGCATGAGCATTATTCCACCATGGCTAAGTCAAATAGAATAAAAGTGTTGCCTTTGCCGCCCACTCGCGGAATTATTTATGATAGGAAAGGGCGTATTTTAGCTGACAATATGCCTTCTTATAGTTTGGAATTAATACCTGAGCAAATTAAAGACCTGGATGAAACATTACTGCGCTTGCAAGAATTACTGGATATCCCGGATGAAAAAGTTGAACAATTTCTGAAACAGAAAAAAAGAGCGAAACACTTTGCAAGTATTCCTTTATTGCTACGGTTAACTGATGAAGAAGTAGCAAAATTCGCGGTCGTTCGCCCCTATTTTCCCGGGGTTGATGTGCATGCACGTTTATTACGTCACTATCCTTATGGTTTGCTCACCTCGCATGTTGTCGGGTATGTGGGACGAATTAACGAAAAAGAACTGAAAAGTTTGCCGGTAGCTGATTATAGAGGCACGCATCATATTGGTAAAACAGGTATAGAGAAAACCTATGAGTCGCATTTGCATGGACAAACAGGACTGTCAGAAATAGAAACCAATGCGCAAGGTCGTGCGGTTAAAAATGTAGCCTCTGAAGACCCGGTGCCAGGTGCAAATTTATATCTCACATTAGATATTGATCTGCAGAAAACAGCTTATGAAGCATTAGAGGGATACAATGGTTCTGTTGTTGCTATAGAGGTTAAAACAGGTGATGTATTAGCGTTTACCAGTCGCCCCGGGTTTGATCCCAATCCCTTTGTTTATGGCATTAGTAGCCAGGCATATAAAGCACTGCAGCAATCAAATGATCAACCGTTGTTTAACCGGGCTTTACGAGGACAATATCCACCAGGATCTACGATAAAACCTTTTCTTGGTTTGGCAGGGCTTGAATACAAGGTGATTAATTTTCAGCAGCAGTTATATTGCCCCGGGTTTTATCAGTTACCTAAGTTGAAGCATAAATATCGGGACTGGAAACGCTGGGGACATGGCATGGTTAATTTAAATGATGCGATAACCCAGTCTTGCGATGTTTATTTTTATGATTTGGCACGGACTTTAGGCATCGATAGAATACATGAATTTCTGCAGAAATTTGGTTTTGGAGAGAAAACAGGCATAGATATTGTGGGTGAAAAGGCAGGATTACTGCCTTCCAGAGCATGGAAAAAGAAGGTTAGGCAGCAACCCTGGTATCCAGGGGAAACGCTTATTACCGGTATAGGGCAAGGATTTATGCAAGTGACTCCCTTGCAATTAGCAAGAGCAATCGCAACTTTAGCCAATCAAGGTAAAGTGGTTACACCGCATTTGGTGGATAGAATTATTAACTCAAACTACACTATAGACGGGCCTAGCCAGTCAAATGAACAAATCAAGTTAAGTAAAAAAAATGTAGATAATATTATTTCAGCGATGGTGAATGTTATTCATGGTAAACGCGGTACGGCAAGACGATTGAAACAAGGTATTGATTATCAAATAGCGGGTAAAACAGGGACTGCACAGGTTTTTACGGTTAAGCAGGAAGAAAAATATAATGAAGATGAGATTGACTTTAAATTAAGAGATCATGCCTTGTTTATAGCCTTTGCACCGGCGAATAATCCGCAGATTGCGGTTGCGGTTATTGTGGAGAATGGAGGCCATGGTGGATCAGTTGCAGCACCGGTTGCCGGTAAAATTATGCGGCAGTTTTTAATGGCGAAACAGGAGTCTGTTAGTGCGAACTGAAACGCGAAATGAACAATTTCATTCTTCCTCTATCATTGGCGCTTTGCTTAGAAAGTTGCATATCGATATTCCGCTGTTTATTGGTTTGTTTTTGCTTTGTGCCGTTAGCTTTTTAATCTTATACAGTGCAGGTGGGCAGAATACAGCGCTTTTAATACGTCAAGCAACACGTATTGTAGTTGCTTTTGTATTGATGATTGTTTTGGCTCATATCAAGCCTGGACAATTTTACCGGTATTCTGCAGTATTGTATGTGATTGGTGTGTTATTGTTGCTCGCTGTGCTAATTGTTGGTCTGGTGGGTAAAGGCGCTCAGCGTTGGCTGGATTTAGGTTTTTTTCGTTTTCAACCCTCGGAGATGATAAAAATCACCACGCCGATGATGATTGCCTGGTTTTTGTCTGGCTATTCATTACCTCCTAAACCAAAACAGCTTTCTATTGCCGCTTTGTTAATTATCATTCCTACGGTATTAATTGCAAAACAGCCTGATTTAGGCACATCATTATTAGTGGCTAGTTCAGGCGCTGCGGTGATTTTTTTTGCCGGCTTGTCCTGGCGGTTTCTAATGAGTATCGTTGTGGTTTTAACGGCATTAACACCGGTATTATGGCATTTTATGCGGGATTACCAGCGGAGCAGAGTGCTGACTTTTTTAAACCCCGAAGCGGATCCTATGGGGAAAGGTTATCATATTATTCAATCTAAAATTGCGATTGGATCAGGTGGGGTGCATGGTAAAGGCTGGCTAGGCAGTACCCAGTCAAACCTTGATTTTTTACCCGAAAGTTCGACTGATTTTATCTTTGCCGTATTTGCCGAAGAATTTGGTTTGTCTGGATGTTTGGTCTTGTTAATACTTTATTTGTTGATTATTAGTCGCTGTTTATATATTGCAGTACAAGCACAAGATAGTTATAGCCGTTTATTAGTAGGGAGCTTAACTTTTACTTTTTTTGTTTATGTTTTTGTGAATATTGGCATGGTGATTGGAATATTGCCTGTGGTGGGTGTGCCATTACCTTTAGTTAGTTACGGAGGAACCTCTATGGTCACTTTGTTAGCGAGTTTTGGTCTGATTATGTCTATTCATACTCACAGAAAGTTTTTACCTACATAGAGATTATTTAAAAATGAAGAATAAAGTAACCCGTTTTTTGATGTGTTGTGGCTTTGTTGCCAGCTTTAATGTTTTATCGGCTGTTGAAGAGACTGAATTGTTTAATCATTTTATTGGGAATATGGTTGAAAAGCATCAATTTGATGAAACAGCGTTAAAAAAATTGTTTAATTCGGTTGAGATTAAGCAAAATATTATTAAAACTATGGAGCGCCCGGCAGAAGGCTTACCATGGCATAAATACCGCAAAATATTTATCACCGAGTCACGTATTAATGGCGGAGTAAAATTTTGGCGGGAAAATGCAGCGACATTAGCGGCTGTTGAAGCGAAACAGGGGGTGCCTGCTGAAATAATTATCGCTATTATTGGGGTTGAAACGCGCTATGGTAAAAATACAGGACATCATAGAGTGATAGACGCGCTTTCTACTTTGGGTTTTGCCTACCCTAAGCGTAGTCGGTTTTTTTTATCTGAGTTAGAAAGTTTTTTAATCCTTTGTCGTGAAGAAAATATGAATCCATTAGAACCAACGGGTTCTTATGCCGGGGCAATGGGTATTCCCCAATTTATGCCGAGTAGTTATAGAGCGTATGCCGCTGATTTTGAGGCTGATGCAAAAAGAGATATCTGGAATAACCCGGCAGATGCCATTGCCAGTGTTGCTAATTATTTTGTGCAGCATTCCTGGAGCAAAGGTGAAGGAATCGCTTATCTTGTGAATGCAGCAGGCAATGCTTATAAAAAGGGGTTAAGCAAAGACTTGCAGCCTGATTTAACCTGGGCAGAGCTACAGCGGATGTCAGTATCAACCCAGACAGAATTAAAACCAGCTGAAAAAGTTAAACTACTGTCTTATCAACAAGAAAAGGGGAATGATTTATGGGTTGGCTTACATAACTTTTATGTGATTACTCGCTATAATCACAGTCCTTTATATGCCTTGGCCGTTTATCAACTCAGTGATGCTATTTATAAAGCAAAACAAGTTCCTGGTGCCCCCGTAATGTAACCTGAAAATATTTTAGAAGCAGATGGATTTTACAGAGAATAGATGACAGTTTTATTGCTTATTGTTACCTATTAGGAAACAACCTATAGTCAATACCCTCTATTGTTAACGTTTTTCCGGTTTGGTATAGTTGCGCTGTCTTAAAGACAATTTAATTTTACCAAGAGGATTTACAAAAATGAAAAGTTATTATAAAGATATTGTGACTGGCATTATGTTTTTGGGTGGTTTACTGGGTTTTGTTTCGGGGGAATTTATTTTTTCATCCGCATTATTTGCATCGGCTGCAATTACCAGTAATTTAAGTCGGGATCATAAAGTGTCAAGTGCAGAGCGTTAAATATGCGAATCATTTTATTGGATATATTATTTCGAGTGATGACTTAACGATACCCAAGGCAATAACTGCCTTGGGTATTTTTTTATTTGCGGGTAAGTTTTTCTAAGACTCGGCTTTTTGATCTCGCGCTAATAAATTTTGTACTGCAATTTTAGGCGCCAGACCTTCATATAAAACTTTATAAGTTTGTTCGATAATCGGCATTTCAATATTGTGTTTTACAGAAAGCAGGTAGGTTTCAAGTGCTGCAGAAACACCTTCAATTTCTTGCCCTATTTCCCTGATAATAGCTTCTCTGCTCTTGCCTTGTCCAAGTGCCAGACCAAATCGTCTATTTCTGGATTGATCATCTGTGCAGGTTAAAATAAGATCGCCTAATCCTGCAAGCCCCATAAAAGTCTCCGGCTGACCCCCTAAAGTTGTACCTAGTCGAATAATTTCCTGTAGACCCCGGGTTATTAGAGCCGCTCTGGTATTCGCTCCAAAACCAATGCCATCTGCGATGCCCGCTGCAATCGCAAGTACATTTTTTACCGCACCCCCGATTTGAACACCGATAATATCATTGCTGGTATAGGTTCTAAAACATTGATTGTGAAGGATGTTGGCAAGTTGCTTTGAAAATGCAGGAGTCGCTGAAGCAATGGTTATTGCTGTTGGCAGTCCTGAGGCAACTTCTTGCGCAAAAGTAGGGCCGGACAACACCGCTGTCTGAATCTCTTTTGAAAGCGTTTGTTCAACAATTTTATTTAACAGTAAGCCATCATTCGGATTGAAACCTTTCGTAGCCCAGGCAATTTTTGTTGATTGATTCAGGAACGGTTTAAGTTGTATTAAGGTGTCCTTAAATGCGTGACTAGGTACGGATATTAGCAGTAGAGAGCTGAAGCGAGCTATTTCTTCCAGGCTATTGCTTATGCCGAGATTATCCGGGAACTGTATATTAGGTAGATAGCGTTTATTTTCATTATCATTGGATAATGTGCTCACATGTTCAGGGTTGTGTCCCCATAACAGGGTTTTGCAGCCATTTCTGGCTGCTTGAACAGCAAGTGCTGTCCCCCATGAGCCAGCGCCTAAGACACTGATTGAAGGTTCCATTTTGTCTAATTGACAGTGTCAGAGCCAGGCACTTGCTGTTGCGCTTGTTGTAAATGTTGTGCGTATAAGGCATCAAAATTAACCGGTGCAAGTAATAATTGAGGGAAGCCGCCTTTAGCAACCAAATCAGAAACAACTTCTCTGACGTAAGGGAATAAGATATTTGGACAAAAACTACCCACCATAGGTCCCATTTCCTGATCAGAAAAACCATCAAGAGAGAAAATGCCGGCTTGTGTAACTTCAACTAGATAAGCGGTTGTTTCCTTGCATTTGACCGTGACGGTAACAGTGAGTGAAACTTCAAATAAAGCACCTTCTAATGACTCAACATTGGTTCCAAGGTTGAAATCAACGGTAGGCTCCCATTTCTCTGTAAATATTTTGGGCGAATTAGGTGTTTCAAAAGAAATGTCTTTGGTATGAATCTTTTGAATAGAAAATTGTTTTTCGTCGGGTGCGTTTTCTTCAGCCATGATGTTTTATTTTTATTAGTAGAGGGTTTGTTGGGATAAACACAGTGGGTGTTTATAAATTTTGTGGCAAGAAACCCCGTCAGTCTTTAGCTGAGGGGGATGAATTGCCACTTATAACTATTTTGAAACATTAAAATTAGGGCGTGTTTTTACATTAAATAGTAAAAAT
>CAYMPX010000009.1:0-21244 GCA_964392135.1 uncultured Methylomarinum sp. | reverse complement strand
AAAAATAATTATAAATCAACATTAAATGGGTTAGATAATGGCTGATCATTTGAAATATTTGTCCTGTTTTTTTTTCCCAGGATGTGTTGTCTGGTTTTTATACACGGGGCCTCATGATATTGCTGATGCACTGATCTGGACGATCCCGCTCTGGTCGCTAATTGCAATTGACTGGCTAAGCCCGAAGGTTAACCCGGATAAGCAGAAAAGTGTTGTTTCTGACAGGTTTTATGATGCTATTTTATATAGCTTAAGTTTTTTACAGTTCTTAATCATTAGCTTGTTACTCATCTATGCAAGTCAATTGCAATGGGATTCGGCATATAACATTGCAAGTTCTTTAGTGAATCTGGTGGTCATGAGAATTTTAGTCGGTACGACTTCAGGTAGTTCAGCGATTATTGTTGCGCATGAATTAATCCATAGACCTGAATTTCATCTGCGTGTTTTGGGTCGATTATTGTTATATAGCGTGTGTTATGAACATTTCGTCATCGCACATTTGCGTGGACATCATCTCAGTGTGGCAACACCGGAAGATATAGCGACTGCCAGGTTAAATGAAAATTTTGATGCGTACTGGAAAAGAGTGACTATCGGTCATTTTAAATATGCCTGGCATTCTGAGCTGCAACGTTTGGGGCTGATACAGACACCGGTATATCATTACAAGATGCTCGCTAACTCGGTATTACAGGGGCTGATTGTTGAATTTGTATTAGTGATACTGATACTGGTGGTTTTTGGTTGGGCAGCCGCATTTATTTTTCTATATCAGGCGCTTTCCGGGGTACGCTTACTGGAAACCATTAATTATTATCAGCATTGGGGACTGGAGCAGGGAAAAAAGTCAGGGAATGTTCTGGCATGGATCAATCAGTCCAGTGTGACCGAGTATGCCTTGATTGGATTGGCAAATCATATAGGACATCATCAAAATGCGGCGACATCATTTTATCAAACCCCCTATTCAAATCGAGGTCCCAAGATGCCCTATGGGTATTTTGTGACTAATCTCTGGGTTAAGCTGAATAATGTGTCTTATCGACGCGTCTCGGCAGATATTTTGGAAAAATATTTACAGAAATCAAATAAATAACTTGCAGTGCAGTCATTTTTCATTATTAACGGGTATTATGTGGGGCGCAGTCGCTAATAAGTTTTAACCATGAATAATGGAAGTTACACCGGGCGCAATCAATCATTAGGTAAAAATAGCCCGTAATCTAGGAATGTCTTTAAGTGTTATTTGTTTGCTGTTAACGCTAATGAGTTTTTCTTGTTGAAACTTTTTTAATAGGCGACTGACGGTTTCTAATGCCAAGCCCAAATGATTGCCTATTTCCTGGCGGGTTAAAGATAAAGTAAATTCAAATGCAGAGAAGCCTCTTTTCTTTAGTCGGTCTGACAGTCTAATTAAAAAATGCGCCAAACGTTCTTCAGCCGGTCTTTTACTTAAAACAATAAAGTCTTTATCGGTATTCATTTTCTCGCCACTGTGGCGAAAAAGCTCTCGGGTCAGAGACGGAATATTCTGAAAAATATCATCCATATTTTTTGCCGGTAATTCACAGAAACTGAGTGTTTCCAAGGCAATAGCTGAATAATGATATTTGTTGTTACACAGACCGTCAAAGCCTAATAGCTCACCGGGTAAAAGAATATTTAATATATGTTCATTGCCATGTGGGTCATCGGTGACCAGTTTGGCTGTGCCCGATTTTATGGCAAGTACCCCTTTAAATTCAGCGCCTTCACGAAAAATGTACTCGCCTCGCTGTAGGGTTTTTTTAGGTTTAATCACATGACTGATATTGTTGATTTCTTCCTGTGATAATCCACGAGGGAAACACATCTTATCCAGACTACAATTATTACAATTAACGTGGCTTTCTATTGTTGACATAGATTTTAATTTTAGATTAATCCGATAAAGGGTTGAACAGTGACAGTTTCTCCCGGTTTTACTGATTTTCTGTCATGTTCAAGAATAATAAATGCATTGGCTAAACTCATGGAGCGAAGAATGCCAGAGCCTTGTTTTCCTGTGGTTTTAACTGTGAGTGTACCATCACTTGCTTGCTGTAGAATGCCTCGGACGACTTCAGTGCGCCCTGGTTTTTTACGAATATTCTCAAGCGTTTTGACCTGTAATCTGGGGTTGATGAGTTTGTTGTTTATACCTAGCATGTGTTCTAAGGCGGGAACAACAAACTGATAAAAGGTCACCATCACTGCCACGGGGTTGCCGGGTAAGCCAAAAAATACACTGTCACCAATATGCCCAAAGGCAAGCGGTCTACCGGGCTTGATAGCTATTTTCCAAAAATCAACCTGTCCCGATTGCTTGAGCGCTGTTTTGGTATGGTCGGCATCCCCTACAGAAACGCCCCCTGACGAAATAATTAAATCAGCATAGTGACTGGCCAGGTTGAATTGTTTTAATAATGTCTCTGGATTATCTTCTAAAATTCCCAGATTGATGATTTCAATGTCGGGACGGTCTAGCGCGGAAAATAAGCTGTATCTATTACTATCATACAGACTATTGCCGGTATGTTGATCACCTATGCTAATCACTTCATTGCCTGTGGAGGCGATGGCAACTTTTAGCTTTCTTCTGACTTTTATTTCGCCAATACCGAGTGAAGCAATTAAACCGATGTCAGCCGGTGTGAGGAATTTACCCGCGTGTAATACTGTTTCGCCTTGTTGAATATCTTCACCGGCTAAACGAATATTTTGTCCGGCTTTATGTCGATTATCTATGTTAATTAATTGATCTTTTAATTCGACATGTTCCTGCATGATCACCGTGTCCGCACCTTGCGGAATCTTTGCGCCTGTCATAATACGGATACATTGTCCCGCTGACAGGCTGCTTGAACACGGATTGCCTGCCTGGGCTGAATCTATAATGCTTAGCGATGAAATACCTTCTGAGGGGATGTCTGTGGAATGAAGCGCATAACCATCGACAGCCGAATTATGCTGATTGGGGACATTGAATGCTGCAATAATATCTTGCGCAAGCGTACGTGCTTTGGCTGTTTCAATCGGGATGACCTGATAGTCCTCAATCGAGGGCAGGGCTGATAAAATATTTTTTAGCGCTAGCTCAACGGGGATTAGACCGGGTTCGTAAATATCAATGCAACTGGATTGGCTCTCGATCATTCGGCTGTTATTTATTTCAGAATATGGAGTTTGGAATCTGTGTTACCTAGATTGTCAATCCAGGTGATGGTGATTTTATCATTTATCTCACCGCCTTTGAGCAAGAAATCAAAATAAGGGTTTTTTGAAATACTGTCTGCCATCTGGCAGTTAATCACTTTTGTTTCATTATGAGTGACCCAAAGTTGCTGTATGTAATGAGCAGGAATCAGTACGCCATGTTGGTCTTTATGACGACCATTTTCCATGGGGTGAGTGATCAGTGTTCTAATTTGGGTATTACCCTGCAGACGTTTGCTTCTTATTTTTATACTGGACATTCAGCCTCCACATCCGCCGATAGCCACCACGACTTTTTGTGACTTGCGATAATATTTTCCTTCAGCCTCAATAATAACGATGACATCACAAGTTTCAGCCATTTTAAAGCGGGCAGAGACATGCGCTGTAACCGCAGGCGATAAGTAAAACTCGGCAATTAAGGGCTGAGCATTTTTTTCAACCAGAATAGAAATTTTAGCTACATTTTCCAGGCTACTGTCAATGGTTATGGGTACTACGGCACCATTTTCTGCAACTTTAGGAAGACGGCTGAATTTGATTTCTTTACTATCAATAAAGGCAACGTCTTTAAATAAATGCTTTAAGGTGTCTTCATAGCTTCCTGGGGTAAAGTTTTCTTTTTTCCAGAGACTATTTGCCCATGCAGAATGCATAAAACCACTGGCTATGGTTAAGCCGTAGCTACTGATAGATACCAGTTGTTTTATGAATTTTCGACGACTTTTAAGCATAGCTTCAGACGTTAAAAAGTTTCATATAAGCCTGTGCCGACTGCTCAGGGCACTGCTCAAAGATACCCCCAATAACCGCTAAAACATCGGCGCCGGCCGTCAATAACTGCTGAGCATTATCGGGTAAGATACCACCGATAGCAACAATGGGTCGTTTAATTTGTTTTTTAGCCTGTTGTAGCGTTGCAATCTGTGCCGGGGCAGCTAATGGTTTTGAGCTGGATGGGAAAAAACGTCCAAAAGCAACATAATCAACGCCATTCGCTTCCGCTTGTAGTGCGGTATTAATATCGTTATAACAGGATATGCCAATAATTGCTTTCGCTCCTAATATCTCTCTGGCAGCCGCAATATCCCCATCATCCTTACCAATATGAACTCCATCAGCACCGATATGACGGGCTAATTCGGCATTATCATTGATCAATAATGGCACCTGCTGTTGTTGGCAAATAGCTAACAGTTGTTTGGCTAAATAAACCGCATCTTCAGGGTTTTTATCTCGGTATTGAATAACCGAGGCTCCGCCTTTTATGGCTGAATAAACTTGTTGAATAATCAGTTCGCAGCTTTTACCTTCGGTTTGAGTAATGGCATAGAGACCGCGTGTTGGAAATCGCATTATGAGTCGTCCTCCATCCAGAATAAACGATCTGGATTAAACTGCCCTTTTCCAGGGTGATAAGCCGCTGATAAGGCGTTCCATGTATAGTCCTGGGCTTCTGATACGGCGGTAAAAGGATCAAGTCCATGCGCCATTATGGCAGCAATAGCACTTGCCAGTGTGCAACCTGAACCATGATAATGCTGTTCTAAACGATCCCAGATGAAGGTTTCAGTTTTATTGTCGCTCTGGAAAAACTGGTTATTGACTGTTGTGGATTGTTCATGTGTTCCGGTAATCAATACCGTATCACAACCTTTATCTAATAGAATTTTGCCGCATTCAGACAATTCATCATGTTGTGCCAGTATCCGGGCTTCTTCGCTATTCGGCGTTAGAATCGTGGTGCAGGGTAAAAGTAACTCAACAATACTATCGATTAATTGTTCATTTGCCAATGATGTGCCACCGCCAGCAGCAAGTACAGGATCTAAAATAACAGGAATATGCGGATATTGTAATAAAATAGACTGAATGGCTGCCGTGGTTTCATGATGTCCAATTAATCCTATCTTGATTGCATCAACCTGAAAATCAGTTAAAACAGTTTGTGCCTGGTCAATAATATCTTGCGTGTTTTGCGGAATCAGTTTTTTTACATTGTGACTGTCTTGTTCCGTTAATGCAGTTATCACACTACAGGAATGACATTGGTGACTGATCAAGGTTTCAATGTCGGCTTGTATGCCAGCGCCTCCACTTGGGTCATGACCAGAAAAAGACAATACGATAGGGCGGTTTTTAGACATTGATGAACTGGGTTATTGGCAATGAAAAATGATGAAGGCTATAGGATAGCATAAGCGGACGATCTGTATATCCTGTCGCTATATTTACCAAGGTAAAGACGCTTTAGCTGAAGATTGCTATTTAAAACGGCTTAACTACAGCCAGAATAACAATAGCTACCAAAAACAGTACAGGCAGTTCATTCATCCAGCGATAATAAACGTGAGAGCGTTGGTTTCTATCATGCTTGAAGTCTAATAACCATTTGCCACAATAACCATGGTAAACCACTAATAAAAGTAACAAGGTTAGTTTTGCGTGTAACCAGCCGGTTGCTGAATAGAGTGTCCAGGCATAATCACCCAACATCCAGATGCCAAAGATAAAGGTTAATATCATTCCTGGTGTCATAATGCCAAAAAACAGTTTACGCTCCATGATTTTAAAACGCTCGTTACTTATTTCGTCATCGCTCATGGCATGATAAACAAATAGCCGGGGTAGATAAAATAACCCGGCAAACCAGGTCACCATAAATATAAGATGTAACGCTTTTAACCAGAGCATGGGTTTATCCTTCTAATAAATTTTCTATATGATGCTTCATCTTGTTAAGGTCAAATTCACCGGTTTTTTGCATGACGATATGACCTGTAGGAGAGATGAGGAAGGTCGTGGGTGTTAATTGAACCTGACCAAAGGCATGGGCGTGACTTGCTTTTAAATCAAGCGCGACAGGGTAAGGCAGTTGTTTGGCTTTAGTCATTGCAACCACATGGTTTGGTGGATCGTAATACATAGCGACTGCAATAATCTCTAAACCCTTGGGGTGGAACTGTTGATATAGCGCAATAAGATGAGGGATTTCTTTTATGCAGCCAGGACAATCGGTCGCCCAGAAAGTCACGATAACCGGCTTACCTTGTAATTGTGCAAGCTCAATTTCTTTTCCGGTAAGGGTCTTGAAAATTGCCGCTGGCGCAGGACTAAGACTTTGTGTTTTCCAGAACCATACGCTAATGATTATTGTGGCTACTAAAAGGAAAAAAATCTGCGTTTTTTTAATCATAAGCGATTGCGCGATAGGTTTCGTCTGCCCATTTTTCTTAGTAAGTTCCACAACCATAGTCTTTATGGCGCAGCTTGATAAAAGGCATGAGCTTGGATGAATCAGGCAGAGTGGACTTTAGTCCGCTATAGATAGAATTGGTTTTTTAGTGTGTTGCTATACCGTGTTTTTGGATACGGTAAAGTAAGGTATCTCTGGATAATCCGAGTAAACGGGCAGATTTACTGCGGTTACCATTCGTGCGTGCTAACGCTTGATGGATCATGTCTGCTTCCAGGGCGTCTAAATGCAGTCCAGGTTCAGGTAAAATAAAGGCTGAGTCACCGGGTGCAGAAGCACAACTGCTAAATTCATGAGGCAGGTTTTCAGGTTCGATGGTTTGACCTGCTAACAGAATACTCAGGCGTTCACATAAATTGCGTAATTCGCGAATATTACCTGGCCAGCTATAGCCTCGTAAAGCCTTGAACGTACGTTTACTAAACTTAGGTGCAACGACTGAGTGACTGGCAGAAAAATGAGCTAAAAAGTGCTTAACCAGTGATTCAATATCTTCGCTACGTTGTTTTAAAGACGGTAATTCAATAGGGACTACATTTAAACGAAAATATAAATCCTGGCGAAAATCACCCGCCGCAATTTGTTTGTTAAGGTCGGTATTGGTTGCCGCAATAACACGAACATTCGATTTATAAGGCTTGATTTCTCCAACGGCCAAGCACTCACCAGACTCTAAAAAACGCAGCAGTTTGCTCTGGATGCTCATGGCTAATGAATTAATCTCATCCAGGAATAAGGTACCGCCATCTGCCGCTTGAAATAAACCTTGTTTATTGGCAATGGCACCGGTAAAAGCGCCTTTTTTATGACCAAATAATTCTGACTCAATTAAACCTTCAGGTAATGCCGCACAGTTTAAGGTGATAAATGCTTTATTTGCCCTATTGCTGTCTCTTTGAATAGCGGTTGCCAACATTTCTTTACCCGTTCCTGTTTCCCCTTTAATTAAAACAGTGACATCTGTAGAGGCTATAATTTTTGCAGTACGGATAAGGGATTCAAATGCCGGAGATTGACCAATGTTTGAACTAAAGTGATCCATAATATCTGCTCTCTAAATCAATAAGGTTGACGCTAAATATGCTGTAAACGCATGGGATTCAGCTCAGGGAAAACGGCAATTAAGGCAATCAGTACTAAGAGTAACCCAACGACTTGCTTAAAGCGTTTCATTCTGGATAGCTTGGTTAATATGTCAGTCATTATACCGACTCCTATCACGGCAGGTAAAGTCCCGAATCCAAATGCAAGCATCGTCATTGCACTTCTGAATGGATCGCCAGCGGTTGCAGCCAGTGCTAATGCGGCATAGACCAGACCGCAGGGTAGCCATCCCCAAACCATACCGAATAAATACGCTTGAAAACGCGTGCTAACGGGGATCAGTCTGCGGCCAAAGGGTTCAATGAGTTTCCAGAATCGAGAGCCCGCTTTTTCAATATAGGCAAAGCGTGGAAACCAGCCTGCAATATAAAATCCCGCCGCTGTCATCAGAATGGCTGAGAGTATTTGTAATGCTCTATGACCCTGTTCCGTCCCAAAAGGTAAGGTAAATAATGTGCCTGCAAATCCGACTAATAATCCCGCAACTGTATAGCTACAGATACGTCCCAGGTTGTAATTAAGGACGTAGGAAAATAAAGTGGATTTTTTGTTTCTGATTTCGGGTTTTAAGCTGAGTGTCAGTGTGCCAATAATAGATCCACACATACCTATACAATGGATGCTACTGAATAGACCCATGGCAAAAGCGGCGAAATATGATGCATTAAATAATAGATGAAATTCCATAGGATTCGCAGATTATCACATCGTGTTAAGGATAGATAGAACTAGCTGTCGATTTAAAAAAAATCTGAAAGATAGTGTGGGTTATATGCCATGTTTTTTTGATTCATATAACATAGTTTAATTAATTTTCAGGGTGTTTTGTTTAGTAACTGCTTGATATTAATATTAGAATTTAGTTGGAATAGAATATGCTGTTGTTGTGGTTTTAATTTGTATGAAGAGGGATCAATTGAAAACACAACTTAGTTTAGCTATTGCCAGTGTATTAGCCATTCCGTTACAGGTAGCAGCAGAACATGAGCAACTGCCAACGATTGTTGTAGAAGGTAGTGCAATGCGTGCAGGTACTTTTGGTACTGCACCCGGTTCATCAGGATTAAAAGATACGGCATCCTTATTAAAACGGGTGCCTGGTGCTAATGTTAATCGTAATGGTCCTTTAACCGGGATTGCTTCGTATCGAGGTATGTTTGGTAATCGTGTCAATATTTCTATTGATGGCGCGAATATGAAAGAGGTCGGTTCAAATAGTATGGATCCACCGTTAAGTCATATTCCCGCATCTTTAACGGGTACCTTAACAGTTCATAGAGGGATTGCACCCGTCAGTAGTGGTATTGAATCATTTGGTGGCTCTATGCATGTGGAATCTAAAAAAGGACGATTTGCTGACGGGGATAGTATCGAAACCAGTGGTACAGCATCTATGGGTTATGGATCAGTGGATGATGGACACTACGGTGCTATTTTGGGCGCAGTTGCGAATAAAAACCATAAGTTATATTTAAGTGGTAGTAAAGAACAAGGTCGCGATTACAAAATCAGGAATAATCAAAAACAACAGAATACCCGTTATGACCGCGAAGCGTTTACCGGGGGATATGGTTATCAGCGTGATGGACATGAGTTTGGTATTAATTACAGTAATAATAATACGGGGCATACCGGTACACCTGCAAATCCTATGGATATTATTTATGTAAGAGGTGGATTATATAATGCCAATTATAGCTGGGACTTGGGTAATGGCTATAAATTGAAAAGTAATATGTTTTATCAAAAAATGCGTCATTTGATGAATAATTATACCTTGCGTACATCAGCTGCGAACATGTGGAATAGGTCGAAGGTTGAGGCAGGTGGAATTGACTTGGCTATAGATATACCTCTATTTGACGGTATATTTACGGTTGGCGTTAATGGAGATCAGTCGAACCATGATACAAATAGCTCAAATGATGTTAATTCTCCAATGATGGATGAGAATTTCTTTAATGGTGTTGAAAGAGATCGTTATAGTATGTTTACTGAATGGATGGGAGATGTTACGGATGATATGGCTTTAGAATTGGGTGCCAGGTATACTCATACCTGGTCAGATACCGGTGAAGTAGATCCTGCTGCGAATATAATTCATATACGCGATGCAGCGGCTTTTAATGCCAAGGATAGAAAAAGAAATTTTAATGATGTGGATTTAGCCGCTGTTCTACGTTACAACGTTTCATCTGAATTTGATGTGGAAGTTGGATTGGCGCGAAAAAATCGTGCGCCTACTTATCAGGAGTTATATTTATGGACAGGAAGTCGTGCTATTGGTGGTTTTGCGGATGGTAGTGTGTATCTTGGTGATTTAAACCTGGATTATGAAACTGCTTATCAATTTGATTTGGGTTTTGATTGGCATAATGAAAATGCCTATATTGCACCTAGATTTTTCTACCATTATGTAGATAATTATATTCAAGGTGAAGTTACTCAGGCTGCTCTGGATTCAGGAGCAGACTTGCAATGGAGTAACATTCAGGCACAATTTTATGGTGTTGATCTGGAAGCAGGTTATACCATTACAGATAATTGGAGAGTGGATACAGGTCTAAACTATGTGCGTGGTGAGCGTGTTAATGCACCAACGGGCGATTCAGATTTATATCGTATAGCACCATTAAATGGACGCGCTCAAGTGACTTACGAGCAGTCTGGCTGGCTGGGCGCAGTTGAAGGTATCTTCTATGCGGATCAAGGCGATGTGGCTGGATATAACGAAGAGCAAAAAACCAAAGGCTATATGTTGCTTAATTTACGGGGTAAATATGAACCTTATCATGGTGTTGTAATTGGTACGGGTATTGAAAATGTATTAGATACCAAGCATCGTGATCATTTAGGGGGTTATCAGAATCATGATAGATCACAAGGACGTGTTGCTATGCCAGGACGTAATCTGTATGCAACTTTAAGTTATAACTGGTAATAAATCGCTTTAAGCTAAAAAGTGTGGGTAAAACGGCATTCTTTATATTTTGTAGAGCGGACTTCAGTCCGCCCTGCAAAATCCCCTGAATTTTTAAAACTGCGATAAAATCTGCCCCTGAATTTTCTCTGCCATTGCCTGGCGATTTTCAGCATCCCGAATAGGGCGGCCAACAACAATATAATCGGCACCATTTTGAAAGGCTTGTTCTACACTTACCACGCGTTTTTGATCATCATCAATCCGGTTGTCAACCGGGCGTATTCCCGGGGTAATCACTAATAAGCGATGGTCTAGTTCTTTGCGTAACATGGCGACTTCAAGTCCTGACGAAACAATCCCATCACAGCCTATCTGTAATGCCCGTTTAGCGCGTGATAATACTAAGTCACGGACATCACATTTAAACCCCAGGTCATCTAAATCACCCCGATCAAGACTGGTTAAGGCAGTCACAGCCAATACTTTTAAATCCCCTTTGTTTGCAGCGGCGGCTTCCATAATGGCATCGTTGCCATGAATAGTCGCCAGATCAACGCCTTTGCTACTCAATGCTTTGATGGCGCGCCCTACAGTGGCTGAAATATCAAAAAACTTTAAATCAACAAACACTTTCTTGTTGCGTTGTTTTAGCCATTCTATAAAGCCAAAATAATCCCCTGACATAAATAATTCCATGCCGACTTTATAGAAAATAACTGAATCGCCCAGTTCTTCAACTAAGGCTTGAGCCTCTGGAATGCTGGGGACATCCAGTGCCATAATGAGTCTTTCGCGTACAGGGATAGGTTTAGTTGATATAAACGATTCAGTCATAAAGTAGGTATCCGAATGGGTAGATAAATATAAATTATTCTGCTTCCCACTGCCGGTCGCTGCGATTAAGAAAGTTGCAACAGGATGTGCTGAAAAACCAATAACACCACGGATGGTGTGTAGTAGAGCAACGCAGAAGCAGTTGCCGAGCGCATCTTTTATTGTGATACGCTTCCTGTCGTCAGCACATCCTACTTTAACTTAACGTAATGACACCGACCGTGGGAATTAAGGGACAGTATATTACCAGAACTATAAAACAGTGAGTGCTAAAATAGACTATTGTCCTATAAAAAATAAAGATGATTTTAACCCTGATACAAATGACGCTGGTTATAGCCTGTGGCGCAACCTGGCGTATCATCAGTCCTGAAGGTTTAACTGCCGAGCAAACGCGAGGGGTTTTAACCTCTGTGGTGTATTATGTTTTTCTGCCTGCCTTGATTTTGGAGGTTTTATGGAAAGCCGCGTTAGGTGCGCAGTCATTCGCTTTTTCTGTATTGGGTGTGAGTAGCATATTAGTGACTTTGCTGGTTATTTGGGGAGTAAGTAAACTATTAAGGTTTGGGCCAGCACAAACCGGGGCTATTTTGTTAGCCACCGCCTTTCCTAATGTGACTTATTTGGGCTTGCCGGTGTTGGAGCAAGTTTTTGGCAGCTGGGCAAAGTCGGTTGCAATACAGTTGGATTTGTTTGCTGGCTCACCCCTGGTATTTACGGTTGGTATTGTTATTGCCAGGTATTACGGCGAAGACATAGGCAAGCATAAACCGGTGCTAAGCTTTTTAAATACCCCACCATTTTGGGCAGCATTTATTGCTGTTATTTTAAATCTTAATCATGTGGCTATACCGTTATGGTTAGGCGGGGTGTTAAATCAGCTATCAGCTGCTGTGGTGCCGTTAATGTTATTTTCTTTAGGCTTGGCCTTAAGCTGGCGTGCTATTCGTATAAAAAATCTGCCCTATATACTCCCTGTCATCGTGATTAAATTAGGTTTGATGCCTTGGTTTGCCATTGAAATGGTAAATTATCTGGATTTAACGCATCAAAACAAAGCGGCAGCGGTGTTAGATTTAGCCATGCCCAGTATGGTGTTAGGTATTGTATTTTGTGATCGCTATAAATTGGATAGTGGCTTGTATGCAATGGCAGTCTCAGTCACTACCCTGTTAAGTATGTTAACCCTGCCTTTTTGGTATAACGCATTATGAATCATCCTATTGCAGAAATATTCTCTCAAGGTGAAGAGGTTATCAATGGACAGGTGGCAGATACCAATGCCGCCTGGTTATCTCAACAGCTAGTGGAAATGGGCTTTGTTATTGCCAGGCATACTGCGGTAGGCGATAAATTAGCGGATTTAATTCAGCTGCTAAATGAAATTTCACAGCGAGCTGATGTCTGTATCTGTAGTGGCGGTTTAGGTCCAACCATTGATGATTTAACGGCAGCAGCGGTCGCCAACGCCTTTAACCGACCATTACAGTTAGATCCCGTTGCATTAGCGCAAATAGCCGATTATTTTTCAAATCGTCAGCGCAGCATGGCAGAGATTAATCGTAAGCAAGCCTGTTTTCCACAAGATGCTGTGCGTATTGATAATGCATGGGGAACAGCACCGGGTTTTGCCTTGCAACACCAGCGTTGTTGGTTCGTGTTTCTGCCGGGTGTGCCGACAGAAATGAAAAATATGTTTGATGCACATATAAAAAGCCAGTTACAAAATCGTTTTGTGTTGCAAGCTGATAAATTAGTTGCGATTAAGTCGGTAGGGATAGGCGAGTCTGATATACAGCAAATACTGAATATGCTTTCTTTACCTGATAAAGTGCAATTAAGTTTTAGAGCAACTACAGACGAAGTACAAACCAAATTATTATTCCCTGTAGCAACAGCGGATTCAGTGATTAAAACCTGTGTTGAGCAAGTGGTCGCTAAAATAGGCGATGCGGTTTTTGCCGTGGATCAAGCTGATCAGCCTGCGTCTGATTTGGTTTCAGTGATTGCTCAATTGATGATTGAACAAAACCGTACGCTATCTATCATAGAAACAGCGACACAAGGTTTGATAGCGGCAAAGTGTATAGGGCAAGAATGGTTGTTAAGTTCAAGCTATCAACATTCAATAAGGTTGTTGATCAATGCGTTAGATATTGCTGTTCAGGATGACTCTGCGAAAATAGCAGTAGAAATTGCTGAAAAATTAAAGCAAAAACAACTGTGCGATTTGGTTTTAGTACAGCTATACCAAGGCGATAAAAACCAATTTCAAGATAAAGAGCAAAGCATAGTTCTGTATAATGCCTTGCTAACACCCCATGGGATTTACCAGAACACTATAGCGGTAGGTGGTCCCGTCAAACGAAAACAAAACCAGGCGGCTATACGAGCGCTGGATTTACTTAGAAGATACCTACAACAGTGCCATTAATCCGATTAAATAATGTCTCCATAGCGTATGGAACTCATGCTTTATTAAAAAATTCCAATTTTCAACTAGACCCTGGTGAAAAAGTGGGCTTGCTTGGCCGAAACGGTGAAGGTAAATCAACATTGATGAAGATTATTGCAGGCAGTGTACATGCCGATAATGGTGAAGTCTGGCGAGAACCCGAATTAAAACTGGCCTGGCTGGAACAATCACCTGATTTAGACGGTAATGCCAGTATTTATGACGCGGTTGCCAGTGGTTTGGGGGAATTAGGCAGCTGGATTTCTCAATACCATCATTTGCTGGAAACCATGGATGGCGGTGAAGAGTCGTTAAAAAAACTGGGTGATTTACAGCATAAACTGGAAAGCCATAACGGTTGGCATTTTCAAACCCGGGTAGAATCGACTTTATCAAAGCTTAATCTACCTGCCGATACACTGATTAGTAGTTTATCAGGCGGATGGAAAAGACGGGTTGCTTTAGCGCAAGCCCTGGTAATAGAGCCTGAAGTTTTATTACTGGATGAGCCAACCAACCATCTGGATTTTGAAAGTATCGCCTGGTTAGAAGAACAGGTATTAGCCTTTCAGGGCGCGGTGTTATTTGTAACTCATGATAGGGAATTCTTACAAAACCTGGCAACCCGGATTGTTGATTTAGACCGAGGTAACTTAGTGTCATGGCCGGGTAATTATCAAGATTACTTAAAACGCAAAGCCGCAGCTTTAGAAGAAGAAGCCAATCAAAATGCCGAGTTTGATAAAAAACTGGCGAAAGAAGAAGTCTGGGTCAGGCAAGGCATTAAAGCACGACGTACCCGTAACGAAGGGCGGGTTCGTGCCTTGAAGCGTTTACGGGACGAACGTTCACAAAGGCGTAATGTACAGGGAACCACCAACCTGAACCTGAACAAAGGCAATGCTTCGGGTAAAAAAGTCATTGAAGCCACGGATGTCAGTTTTTCTTATGCGGATAAAACCATTGTTAATAACTTTTCTACGCTGATTCAGCGTGGCGATAAAATTGGTTTGCTGGGGCCTAATGGCGCAGGTAAATCAACCTTGTTAAAACTGTTGCTGAAACAAATTGAACCTACCCGCGGTGAAGTAGAACAGGGTACAAAAATACAACTGGCTTATTTTGATCAGTTAAGAGAACAGTTAGACCCTGAAATGACGGTTGCCGATACCGTTGCCGATGGTAATGAGTTTATAGAAATTGCGGGCGCGCAAAGACATGTGATGTCTTATTTGGCTGATTTCTTATTTACTTCAGCAAGAGCACGCTCACCGGTAAAAAGTCTTTCCGGAGGTGAAAAAAACCGTTTATTGTTGGCGCGTTTATTTACCAAACCGGCTAATTTGATCATTATGGATGAACCCACCAATGATCTGGATTTAGAGACTCTGGAAATGCTGGAAGAAAAACTGGTCGATTATCAGGGGACTTTATTATTAGTCAGTCACGATAGGGCATTTTTAGACAATGTGGTTACCAGTGTGTTTGTGTTTGAAGGTGAAGGACGGGTTAATGAATATATCGGTGGCTATGCTGAGTGGTTTGCTTTATCTGAGCAACGCAAGCAGCAAGCAGTAGCCAATAAACCGGTTGCAGAAGCTAAAAAAGACCCGTCTAAATCGACGATTAAGAAAAAGCTGAGTTTTAAAGAACAAAAAGAATTAGAGCAATTGCCTGATTTAATTGACCAATTGGAAACAGCACAAGCTGAATTAACGACAGCTATGAGCCATGCGGGTTTTTATAAACAAGACAAACAAGCCATTCAGGTTACTTTGGATAAGGTTGCAGTAACAGAAAGTCATTTAGAAAAAGCATATCAACGATGGGGTGAGTTAGAAGTAATGCTGAATTAATTTAGATGAGGTTCAGCCTTGATGCAGCAAACCTGAGTACTTAGGTGAGTTTAGAAAAATAATTATAAAGTTGTAGGGTAGAGAAAGTTTTGAAACTATTGATAGTTGATGATGATGCGGTTTTTAGAGATTGTTTAAAGGAATATTTGGAACTAAAAAATTTTCAGGTATTGAGTGCTGAAAATGGAGTCAAAGCAGAAGCAATAATTATTGAGCAACAGCCGGATTATGTCCTTTTGGATATTTTAATGCCTGAAAAAGATGGAATTGAAATGCTGCTCCAGCTCAGGAAGAAAGATATAGGAATTATTACTATGTCTGGAGAGGCAAAATATGAAAAAATTGCCTTAAAATTAGGCGCTGATTTGGCGTTAACAAAGCCGTTTAAATTGAGTGAATTAAAGGATTATTTACGTACAGCTCAGCAGAAGTAACTTGACCTAAGGTTACAAATATAAATGTAGAAGCCCCGCCGCCCTCGGCGCGATTTTAATTAGAGTAACAGGGATTGTAAGGAGGTTGTTATGTTGTTTCCTGAAATAGGTAAGATTGTTATTGTGGCATTGATGATTATCATTCCTATCGGTGTTATTTATAAAAAGGCCGGATTTCATCCGGCTTGGGCAAGCCTGGTGTTTTTGCCAGGTTTTGGTTTGTTGTTAATCTTTTTACAGTTAGCGTTAACCCCTTGGCCTAAGCAGAAAAAAAGGGAGAAGACTGATGTTTGAACTGTTAGTGGTGATTTTCTCAGGCTTTATTTTATGGTTAGGTACCAGGATTTTAGATAAATCAGGGTTTCATAAAGCCTATGTGTTATTTTTATTGTTACCCGTAGTTAATATTATTATGCTTTGGTATTTTGCCTTTAGTAAATGGCCAAACTCAAAGCCTGATGCCAACAATGGAAGCGTTGCAAAAAAACAGTCAATCTTCAAAAAATGGATTTAATACACTTGATAAAACAAAGCGTTTTAATCCTTATTTGATAAATCGCTTTGTCTCTTTCCTTTATTATCTTCATGTCCTTCATGGTTAAAACAAGTGACCTCGAAAAGGGAGAGCGTTATCTAAAAAAATCGTTGCAAATAATGCCCGGTAAAAGAGTCCTTATTTTTAGAAACTTCCTCAGGTGTACCTTCTGCAACCAATGTTCCGCCACCTATTCCGCCTTCGGGTCCCATGTCTATTACCCAGTCGGCTGTTTTTATTACATCCAGGTTATGCTCAATGATAATCACGGTGTTGCCGTGGTCTCGTAAGGCATGTAGCACCGAGAGTAGTTGCTTTATGTCGTGAAAATGCAGACCTGTGGTGGGTTCATCCAATATATATAAGGTCTTTCCGGTATCACGTTTAGAGAGTTCTTTGGCTAACTTTACCCGTTGCGCTTCACCACCCGATAGAGTAATGGCATTTTGTCCCAAGGTGATATAACTTAAGCCGACATCAATCAGGGTCTGTAGTTTTTTTGAGAGTACCGGTACGGGGCTGAAAAACTCGGCGGCATCTTCAACGGTCAGGTTAAGAATTTCGTTGATGGTTTTGCCTTTATAACGAATTTCCAGGGTTTCTCTGTTATAGCGTTTGCCATTACAGACATCACATGGCACAAAAATATCAGGTAAGAAGTGCATTTCCACCTTAATGACACCATCGCCTTTACAGGCTTCACAACGTCCGCCTTTTACGTTAAAGCTAAAACGCCCCGGTGTGTAACCACGGGATCTTGCTTCGTGGGTAGCGGCAAATAATTCACGTACCGGGGTGAAAATGCCGGTATAGGTTGCCGGATTAGAACGTGGCGTTCTACCAATGGGGCTTTGGTTTATATCCACCACTTTATCGACGTGTTCCAGACCGCTAATATCATCACAGGTAGCAGGTATGCAGCTGGATTTATTGATTAAACGCGCGGCATAACGATAAAGGGTATCGTTGACTAAAGTGGATTTGCCCGAGCCTGATACGCCGGTGACACAGGTTAATAATCCGATAGGAAAGGAGATAGTGATATTCTTTAGATTATTCCCTTGGGCATTATGCAGGGTGATTTGTTTGTTCTTATTAATGGCTTTCAGAGTTTTAGGGATTTCAATCGCCAGTTTGCCTGATAAGTATTGCCCGGTTAATGAGTCAGGGTTGTTTTTAATGTCCTCAGGTGTCCCCATAGCTACAATTTTGCCACCATGAATACCCGCACCTGGACCTATATCAACCACATGCTGGGCCGATAAAATAGCATCTTCATCATGTTCTACTACGATAACGGTGTTGCCTAAGTCGCGTAGACGGAATAAGGTATTTAACAGGCGTTGATTATCACGTTGATGCAATCCTATAGAAGGTTCATCCAGTACATACATAACACCGACTAAACCAGCGCCAATTTGACTGGCAAGTCTGATACGCTGTGCCTCACCTCCCGATAAAGTGTCAGCGCTTCGATCCAGTGTTAAGTAATCTAACCCTACGTTGACTAAAAACTCCAGGCGTTGTTGAATTTCTTTGTTGATTTTTTCGGCTATTTTTCCCCTGTGCCCGGGGAGGTGTAAGCTGTTAAAGAATTCTAATGCCTGTTTTATCGGTAAGCCGGTTAACTCATGTAAGGGTTTGCTATCAATATAAACATGTCTTGCTGCGGTATTTAAACGTGCGCCATGACATTGTTCGCAGGTTTTTTGAGTAAGGTATTTGGCCAGTTCATCCCTGACCATTTGGGATTCTGTTTCATGATAACGCCTTTCCATATTGGCAATAATGCCTTCAAAAGGGTGGGATTTTAGTTGTTTTTTTCCTGCGCCTGAGATGTATTGAAATTTTATTTTTTTAGTACCACTGCCATAAAGAATAATTTTTTGTATTTCTTTAGAAAGCCCGGAAAAGGGTGCTTCGGTATCAAAATGGTAATGACTGGCTAATGAGTTGATGATTTGATAGTAATAGCCATTTCGTCTATCCCAGCCTCTAATAGCACCGCCTGCGAGGCTAATATCTGCATTATGTACCACTAAATCCGGATCAAAATATTGTCTGACACCTAAACCATCACAGCCAGAGCAGGCGCCTTTGGGGTTGTTGAATGAGAAAATACGGGGTTCAAGCTCTGAAATACTGTAACCACACTGAGGACAGGCATAGCGCTCAGAGAATAACAGCGATCTATCATCATCCATGCTGGCGGCAATCGCAATGCCATCGGCGAGTCTCAGGGCAGTTTCAAAGGATTCAGATAAGCGTAGGCTGATATCATCGCGAATTTTGAAACGATCAATAATCACTTCAATGGAATGTTTCTTTTTTAAATCGAGTTCAGGTGGCTCATCTAAATCAATAATTTCACCATCAATGCGTGCGCGAATAAAACCCTGGGCGCGCAAGTCCTCCATTAATAAGATATGTTCGCCTTTACGTTGATTGACCACCGGCGCAAGTAACATCCAGCGTTCGCCTTCTGCCTGGGCTAATACCTGGTCAACCATCTGGCTAACGGTTTGAGCTTCTAATGATAAACGGTGTTCTGGACATTGTGGCGTACCCGCCCGGGCGTAAAGCAATCTTAAGTAATCATAAATTTCGGTAATGGTGCCGACGGTTGAGCGAGGATTGTGGGAGGTGGATTTTTGTTCAATTGAAATCGCGGGGGAAAGCCCTTCGATATGATCAACATCAGGCTTTTCCATGATAGACAAAAATTGTCGGGCATAAGCGGATAAGGATTCAACGTAGCGTCGTTGTCCCTCTGCATAAATCGTATCAAAGGCTAACGATGACTTGCCCGAGCCTGAAAGACCGGTGATAACGATTAAGGAATCTCTAGGTAAATCAAGGTCTATATTTTTAAGATTATGCGTCCTGGCACCACGAATACTGATTGTGTCCATTAATAGAATTCCTGATGGTTAAAGAACCTGATAATATACGTCTTTTTATCCCTAAATAGCAAAGGAATGTCCAGGCTATTCATTTATTTCAGATTCTTAGGAGCGTTTAATTTTGACCCAGATACAAGACATTACCAGTCCAATGACCAGGCTAGAAAAGCGCGCAACATTATCGTTAGCCAGTATTTATGCATTGCGTATGCTGGGGCTATTTATGATTTTGCCGGTATTGTCTTTATTTGCAGAGCAAATGGAAGATGCAACCCCTTTATTGATTGGTTTGGCGATTAGTGTGTATGGGTTAACCCAGGCACTGTTACAAATTCCTTTTGGCTTGCTATCTGACCGCTTCGGCCGTAAGAAAATTATTATTACAGGACTGATTCTATTTGCTGCGGGCAGTATTGTTGCTGCGGTATCAACCACTATCTATGGTGTGTTAATCGGGCGGGCAATTCAAGGGAGCGGAGCGATAGCGGCAGCAATTATGGCGTTAGTTGCCGATTTAACCCAGGAGGTTCATCGTACCAAAGCCATGGCGATGATTGGCGCGAGTATTGGTGTTTCTTTTGGGGTGGCAATTACTTTAGGCCCTGTGGTTGCGGGATATGTGGGTGTTTCAGGTATCTTTTGGTTGACCGCTATTTTAGCTTTATTGGCTATACTGGTGGTTTTGTTTGTGGTGCCAAACCCCCAAAAATCCATGGTACATCGTGATGCCGAGTTAGTTCCTTCACAGTTTTTTAAGGTATTAAAAGACCCTGATTTATTACGCCTGGATTATGGGATTTTTATTTTGCATTTATGTTTAACAGCCAGCTTTGTGGTTTTACCTTTATTGATTAGAGATGCGGGGCTGGCACCGGAAAATCATTGGATGGTGTATTTACCAATATTAATTACCTCAATGGCAATGATTGTACCGTTTGTGATTATTGCCGAGAAAAAACGCCAAATGAAAAAGGTGTTTGTGGGGGCTATTATTACTTTGGTTTTGGCTAACCTTGGATTATTTTTATATTCCAGTGAATTGCCGGGCTTAATGGGCTTTTTATGGCTGTTTTTCTGTGGCTTTAATTTATTAGAAGCAACTTTGCCCTCGTTAATTTCTAAAACGGCACCGGGCGATTTAAAAGGCACTGCCATGGGCGCGTATTCCAGTTCTCAGTTTATGGGCGCTTTTGTCGGCGGGGTTTCGGGTGGCTGGTTGTATGGTGAATTGGGCGCGGAAATGGTGTTTTTACTTTGTGCGGTTGCAACGTCGACCTGGGTTATTGTTGCTTTATTTATGAATTCACCGAAATATTTAACTAATCTATTAATTTCACTGAATGAAATTACCGAGGAAAAAGGCAATGAGTTTCTTGCTGAACTATTGAATATTGCCGGCGTAGAGGATGTAAATCTGCATTTTGAAGAAAGCGTGGCTTATTTAAAAGTAGATAATAAAACCCTGCAAAAAGAGGATTTGCAACAGTTGTTAAATCACTGGGCTGTGGAGTAATGAGATAACTTCTCATTATTATGGGGTATGGAGACATTGATAGCGGATTGAAACTGTTGTTTTCTCTGTTTTTAAACATCTCGTAGGATATGGTGGGGTTCGTATTGCTCCCTACTATCACTCTACAGTTAAATTATTTGTGATGAAAAAATTATAAAGTCACAGGCTAGTGACCCACTAGCCTTTTTTTCGAT
>CAYMPX010000008.1:18921-21987 GCA_964392135.1 uncultured Methylomarinum sp. | reverse complement strand
CGTTCCTTATCTCCTTCATTGCTCTGGCGAATACTTCAGCGGGGTGAAAAGCCCGTCCCTCCGTTCCATCTGCGATTTGATGACGACAACTGGTGCCAGTGGCGACGATTAGCGTATCGTTGGAAGCCTTGCGTATGGCGGGAAGCAATTCCAATTCTGCAATTTTCAGGGAAATGTCGTAATGCTCTTTTTCGTAACCGAAAGCACCTGCCATGCCACAGCAGCCAGAGGGTATGATGTCTACGATTGCATTTGGAATCAGTAACAATAAGTTTTTAGTCGGCTCTATTCCCAGCAAAGCTTTTTGTTGGCAGTGACCATGAACCAGAAAGCGTTCAGGGTCTTGATTTACCCTAAACATGTTTGAATCAAGCCTTTGCTGATTGTTAACAATGAATTCATCAAATAAAAAAGCTTGTTTTGCCACTGTTTCAATCTGTTTTTTCAGGGTTTTATCTTTAAATAAAATGCCTGCTTCATCGCGCAGTGTTAAAAGCTCAGAAGGTTCCAGACCCATTAAAACGATTCCTGCTTCTGCCAATGGATAAAATATATCAATGGCCTTCACAATTCGTTTTTGAGCTTCTCGCAGCAAACCTTGCGAGATTTGAGCTCGCCCTAAAGACAGACAAGGCGTTACCGTCACCCGAAAGTTCAGGGCTTCGAGCACGGATACCGCAGCGATAGCGATGTTAGGTTCATAGTATTCACTATGGGGGTCGAGGATTAAAACAACCTCTGTTTGATCACCCGTCAGGTGTTCAGGCTGATGATTTTTCCACCATTGACTAAACGTAAAATGCGAAAGTTTTGGCAGTTGACGTTGCGGATGAAATCCTAGCAGTTTTTTTAGCCACGGTTGCTTCAATAAGGCATTTGAAAATTGCGGAAAAACGCTTGCGTAATAACTTAAACGATCGAAACGCGCGATGAATTTAGAGCGCAACGGCGTTCCATAACGGTCATGATAATGCTGCATAAATTCGGCTTTCATTTGCGCCATATCCACAGTCGCAGGACATTCGGATTTACACCCCTTGCAGGCAAGACAAAGGTCTAAAACCTCTTTTATAGTGTCATTGCTCATGGCTTCGATCGATGGGGTGCTGGTCAATATTTGCCGAAAAATATTTGCCCGTCCCCGGGTGCCGTGTTTTTCTTCTCTTGTTGCCCTATAGGAAGGACACATCGTGCCTTTGCCGCTACGCTGTAAACAAACACCCGCACCGTTACATTTTTGTACCGCAGTCCTCAAACCCGAATCGCTGTTCCAGTCGAAAAAGGTCTCGAAATGGGTTTCAGTGTGATTGTCCGTAAAACGTAAATTTTGCTCCGGGGGCGGGGCATCCAGAACTTTATGCGGATTCAGGATGCCCTGCGGATCAAAAACATCTTTTACCTGTTGTAAAAGCGTTACAATCTCAGAACCTAATAAACGTTCTAGATAATAGGCTCTGAGACGGCCGTCACCATGTTTGGCAGAAATACTGCCGTTAAAGCGAATGACGAGTTCGCAGACTTCATCAAGAATTTGCCGATATTTTTGTCGTTCTGTTCCCAGATTTAAATTCAGTTCCGGTCTTAGGTGTAAAACGCCTCTTCCTGCGGGACCATAGACAACGCAATCGGTATGGTATCGTGACAAGATCTCTTTTACCTCTCGCACGTAATCAGGCAAATCGGTGACTTTTACCGCCGCATCTTCCATTCCAGTGACCGCTTTTATCGAACCTTTTTGACCCATTAGCAGTCCTAGCCCTGCTTTACGCAATTCCCAAACTTGCTCAATTTGGCTAGATTCAACGATTCTAACGGAATAGGTTGCTAATTTAGTACAGATTTTAGCCACCGCCTGTTCGGGCGTTTTTGCCTCGGTCATAGAATCCTGATGGAACTCAACGAGTAAAACAGCTGCCGGACACCCCTCTAGCCAAAAACGATTCGCTTGTTGTTTCAGGTTCCCTTCGGTTCTTTTCAGAATATGATGATCGATGATTTCAAGGGCTGCGGGTTGGTAGGGAAGAATTTGAGCAACAGATTTCAACGCGTCATCAAGGCTGTGAAAGTGTAGGCAGACTAAAAAACGCTGCTTGGGAATAGGAACAAGTTTGACTGTTATCGCGGTAGCCAATGCTAAAGTGCCTTCAGTGCCACAAAGAAACGGAGCTAAATTAAATAAAGCCCCGTTTGCTTGCCAAGGCTGAGCTTGAGCCAAAATATCGAGAGGATAACCTGCATTGCGTAAAATCCCATCGGGAGCCGGAAAGCGTTGCTGAATCAGTTTATGCTGCCGATTAATCATCTTATAAATGCAACGATAAATTTCACCCTCACGGTTTTTAAGTTCCCGTTTTTTTTGCAAGGTTTCAGCATCGACAGCTGCAAAAACGGCGTTAGAGCCATCACTGAGTACGACTTCGGCTTGCAGAGTATTATCGCGGGTGGTACCGTAACGTAAACTATGTATGCCCCAGGCATTATTCCCCATCATGCCGCCAATGGCACAGTAGTTTGAGGTCGAAGGGTCTGGTGCGAACATTAAACCGAGGTGTCGCAGTTCCTGATTAAGCTCATTACACACCACACCAGGTTCGACTTTCGCACAACGATTTTTCGCATCGACTGCGAGGATTTGGTTCATGTAACGGCTTACGTCAACAATGATTCCTTGACCAACACATTGCCCGGCAAGACTGGTTCCTGCCGCCCTTGGAATAAGCGGAAGTTTGTGTTTTGCAGCAAATTTGACAATCGTTGCACAATCTTGTGCATGGCGAGGCCGGGTGATGGCAACAGGGCGTTGTTGATAAGGTGAGGCATCGGTTGCATACAACATTTGTGACAATGTGTCGGTCAATACATCGCCATCAATTTGTTGTTCAAGTTGTTTTAAAAGCGTATTCATTAAAGATTTATTGTGCATTCAGTTGACGACTCTAACACGGCTTATACTCCCGTTCCTTATTCATCGCCTTATGAGCAACCTGGAACTTCAATATTCATAATTAGCAACGTGCTTAAACTATTTCATTCATTGTTTGATAATTTTTCTCGCTTTGCAGCTAT
>CAYMPX010000008.1:13262-18821 GCA_964392135.1 uncultured Methylomarinum sp. | reverse complement strand
CCAAAATATTTGCTAATGCCTGCCCATAAGTATCATGGAAATGCACGGCAATATTATCGGTTGGAATAGTCTGCTTAACGGCAGCTAGCAGTTCTATCACTCTCCCTGGGGTGCCTGTGCCGATGGTATCGCCTAAGGAGATCTCATAACAGCCATACTCATACAGCGCAGTAGCTAATTGACAGATTTTATTTAAATCGACTTCGCCTTGATAAGGGCAGCCCAATACGCATGAAATATAGCCTCTGATTGCAATGTTGTTCGCTTTAGCCTGTTGGCAAATGGACTGAATAATGTCCATACTTTCATTAACAGAGCAATTAATATTGTTTAATGAGAAGGCGTCTGTTGCAGCACAAAACACCGCAATGTTTTTCGCCTGACTAGCCATAGCCCTTTGCAGACCTTGTTGATTGGCGACCAACATAATATATGCGCTGTCCTCATGCGGATGGATTTGTTGATAAACCCTGTCGCTATCTGCCATTTGCGGAACCCGTTGCGGAGATACCAGACTGCCTGTTTCAATCGCTGTAAAACCACAGTTAGAAAGACGGTCGATGAACGCAATTTTATCTTCGACAGAAAGGGTCATCTGCTGGTTTTGCAAGCCATCTCTAGGACCGACTTCAACAAGTTTTACCTGACTTGGCAGCTTCATGGTCTGGATGAATCGGGGGGTGTTTGCTAGTGTAAGGCTCATGATTTTCTCCTGACCCCTTTTAACCAGGACGCTGTGCGTTTTTGCATGAAGGCGGATAGTCCTTCTTTAGCTTCCGGTGTTTTGCGCACTTCGGCGATCCATTCAGTGGTTTTTTGTATCAGGGTATCATCCAGTGGTACGGTAGCAATCTGATCTACAAGTTCTTTGGTTCGAGTTAAGGCACAAGGTCCCCCCGCAATTAATGCGTCGGTTATTTTGTTTAAACATTGTTGAAGATTGCTGGCTTCAACCACTTGATGAACCAAACCCATACGATAGGCTTCCTGAGCATCAAAATGTTCGGCAGTTAAAAAATAACGTCTGGCTGACCGTTCGCCTATGGCTCTAATAACATAAGGACTAATGACCGACGGGATCAGGCCTAAGCGAACTTCTGAAAAACAAAAATGAGCATCCAGGCTGGCTACAGCAATATCACAGCAGGCAACCAATCCTGCACCACCACCATAAGTTGCACCCGTTATTAAAGCAATGGTGGGTTTAAAATGACGGTGTAGCGTCTGCATCAGTTCCGCAAGTCTTTGCGCTACGGGGTCTTCACCTTCAGCCTGAGTGTCATCACCACTGAGCATCCATTTAAGATCCGCTCCAGCACAAAAATTCTTTGCTGTTGATGACAGCACAATTGCCCGTACTGAGGGGTTTTCTTCCAGTTCATGAAGGTATTTAATCAGCAGATTAACGCTAGCTTCATCCAGGGCATTATGCACCTCAGCTCTATTCAAAGACAGGGTAGCAATTCCATCGGGGTTAATTTGCAACAAACAAGGGAGTTCTGACATTTAACTCATCTAAAACGGTCAAATGCTTTTGACAATGAAAAAATAGATCAATTCAATACCATGCGATTGAAAACAAGGAATTATCGAAGTGATTTCTGTTCTAAGCATTTGTAGACGGTAAGGTTTTATATCGTCTAAATATAGAGGTAAGCGTTATGAGCAGTAATCGCCTAAAGCAAGAAAAAAAGGTTGTCGCAATTGATTTTAAAAATGTCAAATTGCGTAGTTTGGCTAAAGAGTATGTCAGGCTTTATGTTGAATATGGGGTTGAAACAGCGTCTATTTGGAGTATGGATAAACTGATGAACACGATTGAGAAAAAGCAGTTTAATAAACTCGTTAAAGAAGAAATGCGTAAATATGGTTTTAGAGTGCTTAAGGAGCAGCAATATCCACAGGATAACTAACAAAACTGAACTAATAGCTACAAATTCAGTTCTTAAAAGTAACGGATAAATACTTGGTGAAATTATGAACCCAGTACTGTGGCAGCCCTCAGCGGTAAGGCAACAAAATGCCAATATCACTCGCTTTATAGCGAGGGTAAATGAAAAGTACAGCTTAGAGCATAAAAACTATGCTGATCTTTACTGCTGGTCCATAGATTACCCAGAAGACTTTTGGGCATTATTTTGGGACTTTGCACAAATTAAGGCAGCAAACAAAGGCACCATCACGGTTTTAGACAGGGAAAAGGTGCCTGGTGCTAAATGGTTTCCTGAGGCTCGCTTGAATTATGCGCAAAACTTGCTGAATAAGGGTGATAAAAACCAGTGTGCCATTCTGTTTAAGGGTGAAAATGGCTTTAAGCAACAGCTCTCATACGCACAATTAAACGCCAGTGTCTCCCTGCTGGCTCAAGCCTTACGAAATGACGGGCTGAGTTCAGGGGATCGGGTGGTTGCGGTATTGCCTAATCTTCCTGAAACCATCATTGCCATGCTGGCGACCAGCAGTATCGGCGCTGTTTGGTCCAGTTGTTCGCCGGATTTTGGCATCCCCGGTATTATTGATCGTTTCAGTCAAATCAATCCCAAAGTTCTATTTGTTTGTGATGGTTATTATTTTAATGGCAAACAATATCAACGGTCTGAGCAGATCAAACCCTTACTTAAAGCCATTCCTTCTATCCAGAAAGTGGTGATAATTCCATTTTTAAAAAAAGACCTTGCTTTAACTGAAAACCAGCTGATGTTATGGCAGGATTATCTTGCCGATTATTCAGCCAAGGTACCGATTGTTTTTACTCAGACCGCATTTAATGATCCGCTGTTTATTTTGTTTTCATCGGGAACTACTGGTTCTCCGAAATGTATTGTTCATGGTGTCGGTGGCACACTGCTGCAACATATGAAGGAACACTTACTGCATGTAGATGTTCATCCAGGTGATAGATTATTTTATTACACTACCTGCGGCTGGATGATGTGGAACTGGCTGGCTTCGGGTTTGGCCTCTGGCGCTACACTGGTGCTTTATGACGGTTCGCCGCTTTATCCTACTGCCCAGGCACTGTTCGATTTGATCGATGAGTATCAAATCAATATCTTTGGCATTTCAGCAAAGTATCTTGATGCCATCAAAAAGACCGGGATTACCCCCAAACAAACCCACAATCTTGCTTCGCTTAAAACCATTTTATCGACCGGCTCGCCCTTAGTCCCTGAAGGATTTGATTATGTTTATCAGACGATTAAATCCGATGTCTGTTTGTCTTCTATTTCAGGCGGCAGCGATATTATTTCCTGTTTTGTTTTAGGTTGTCCGATCCTGCCTGTGCGCCGTGGAGAAATTCAATGCCGTGGTCTGGCAATGAAAGTTGATGTCTATGACGATGCCGGTCAGTCTATACGGGAGAAAAAAGGCGAGCTGGTCTGCACAGCGCCTTTTCCGGCTATGCCCCTTGGCTTCTGGAATGACCCGGGGCAGAAAAAATACCAGGCTGCCTATTTTGATAAATACCCGGGGGTTTGGTGGCATGGGGATTATGTCGAATTGACCGAGAACGATGGTGTGATTATTTACGGTCGTTCTGATGCGGTGTTAAACCCTGGCGGGGTTCGAATCGGCACAGCGGAAATATACCGGCAAGTTGAACAGCTTGATGAGGTTCTGGAAAGTCTGGTGGTTGGTCAACACTATCAGGGCGATTGTCGGATAATTTTATTCGTGGTATTACGCAATGGCTTAACCTTAACAGAGCAACTAAGGGCAGAAATAAACCTACGCATTCGACACAATGCATCACCTCGCCACGTTCCGGCAATTATTCAGCAAGTGAACGATATTCCCCGAACCAAAAGCGGTAAGATTGTCGAATTGGCTGTACGAGATATTGTCAATGGTCGCCCGGTAAAAAATCTACATGCACTGGCTAATCCGGACGCTTTAAAACAATTTACTGAAATAAAAATCTGATCTGTTTTTTAGTAAACCTTGATTGGTACTATTCAGCATCAGGCTGATTTTCCGGTGCGGCATTGGCAAACGCGGTTTGCGGCATACAGTTATCGTAAATGCTTTTAATTAAAGGGTAGGGCAGCATATCAATGTTAAATCGTAGCGCATTGTAGACCTGGGGAATCAGAAAAGCGTCGGCTAGTCCAGGGGTATAGCCGAAGCAGAATAAACCCTTGTTATCATTTTCTTGCAGTCGTTGTTCAAAAGCCGTAAACCCTTGTTGTATCCAGTGGCGATACCAACACTGTTTGTTATTATCATCAATATTACAATTTTTTTGCAGATATTGTAGCGTCCTAAGATTGTTTAACGGGTGTATATCACAGGCAATTATTTGGGCTAATGAACGAACGTATGCTCTGTCTATTGCCGAGTCAGGCAACATGGAAGGGCGGGGGTAGCTTTCTTCCAGATATTCAAAGATGGCAGAGGATTGGCTGATGATTAAATCGTCGATTGCCAGTGCCGGCACCAGTCCTTGGCAGTTGAGTTTTAAATACTGGGAATGATGTTGCTGGCCGCCATCCTTGGTCAAATGGATGGGGTGAATTTGATAGTCTATGGCTTTTATATTAAGCGCTATACGTATCCGAAAAGCAGCGGAACTTCTGAAATAGCTGTATAAAATTATGGCCACGGCTTAACCACTTGTTCAATAGCGCCAAATACCGACTGCCCCTGCTTATCAAACATTTCAATTCGCACCTTGTCGCCATAGCGCATAAATTCAGTGTTAGCCGCGCCGAAAGCAACAATTTCTATCACTCTTTGTTCTACGATGCAGGAACAACCGACAGTCTGGTCGTAGTTACTTACCGTACCTGAACCAATAATTGTACCTGCAGATAAACGACGGGTTTTAGCCGCATGATGGATCAGCCTGGAGAAACTGAACTGCATATCAACACCGGCATTGGCATGGCCGAATAATTGCTCATTCCAGTATACCGACAACGGTAGATGCAATTTGCAATTGCGCCAGTCATCGCCTAATTCATCTGGCGTGACTGCCACCGCTGAAAAGGCACTGGCAGGTTTACCTTGTATAAATCCGAAGCCTTTTGCCAGCTCATCGGGAATCAGATTGCGTAAAGATAGATCATTGATTAACACCAGTAATTTAATATGATGTTCCGCATCATCCGGGTTCACGCCCATAGGCACATCATCGGTGATAATGCCGACTTCGGCTTCAAAATCAATTCCCCATTTTTCACTGCCTGCTACAATCGGATCCCGCGCTGCCAGCATATAATCAGAAGCACCTTGATACATCAGCGGATCATCTAACAGGCTAGCCGGTAATTCAGTGCCACGGGCTTTTCTCACGCGTTCGACATGACTCAAATAAGCACTGCCATCCAGCCATTGATATGCTCTGGGTAACGGTGCGGTTAGTTTCTTAAGATCAAGCGGCAGGGTAGCACATTGATGGTTATTTAACTGCTGATAGAGCCGTTCCAGTTCAGGAGCCAGCGAGGACCAATTATCCAAAGCCAATTGCAGCGTTGGAACATCAGGCACGGCATAGTGAGATAGCTGTTTATCGACAACAATCAGTCTGCCGTCACGATGGTCGGTTTTTAATGTTGC
>CAYMPX010000008.1:0-13162 GCA_964392135.1 uncultured Methylomarinum sp. | reverse complement strand
TTCCAGGAATCCACATAGCCTGACCATTCAATTTCGCTGGCCTGTTCTGAAACGTCCAGGGCATCTCGCGTGTCAATCATCACCGCTACTTCGTCGGCCATCGCCCCCCGCTTTTGCTCGGCATTGCGTAACGCTTTGGGGTGTGGACCATGCGGTATGCCACTGGGATGCAAAGTCATCATTCCGGGATGGATATGATCCCGGGAAAAAAATTGTCCTAGATGATAGAAAATCAGTTCATCATAATCGTCGTTACTATGAAAAAACGGTACATTCAGCACATTAGGATCGGATTCAAACGGCCGTGGCACAAAAGTACACACGACAAATCGGCTGGAGATAAACGTGCTGTGCGCTGAAGGGGGAACATGGTATCGATGGCTCATTAGCGGTCTGATATCGCGCCAGTTTAAACGTACTGGCATCAAAGTGCCATGCCAGCCGACGGCATCCAAAGGATTGAACGGATAGGTAATGGTACTCAATTGATTTCTGCGTTTAACGAAAACCTGCCATTCCGACTCGCCTTGCTGGGAGAGAAAGCTCTCATCGACAGTGGGTGTATCCAGTATGGCGGGATCAAAAATGGCTTGCTGACTGATCAGTCCCTTTTCCGGTAAACCATAACTGTCATTGCTGGCTTCAATCAGCAAAGCCCAGATGGGTTCACTGGGTTCCATGCGCCATAAAGTCCCTCTGGGCAGCATTAAATAATCGCCTACAGTGAAACTTAAATGCCCATAATCGCAGAATAAATCACCCGCGCCTTGATGAATAAAGATCAACTCGTCGCCATCGGCATTCCTAACCAGATGATCCATGGCATTGGTCATATGCAACATGCGAATTTTTACGTTTTGATTACTAAACAGCAAACTGGCATACCAGGGGCTATCTACCTTGGTTTTAATTTTTTTGCTATCAAATGCACGCGGTTTTAATGCGCCTTCAACCTTGTTCCAGCTAGTGGGCGGATGCCTGTGATGCATCTGTGTTGCGGGTCCATAAAAACCTTCTCGTCCTAGTTCCCGTTCAAATGTGCCTGCCGGCAGATCCGCATGCGCTTGTCGTGATGCGTTGCCTTCCACTTTAGGAATCGTTATCCAGGGCATTAGATCACTCCCCGTTTGATTTGATCTTGTTCTATGGCCTCAAATAAGGCCTGAAAATTACCTTCGCCAAAACCTTCATTGCCTTTGCGCTGGATAATTTCAAAGAAAATCGGTCCGATGACCGTATTGGTGAATATCTGTAATAACAAACCCGCACCCCGGTCAGGAGCACCATCAATCAAAATTTTATCTGTACGCAATCGTTGCAATACTTCTTTATGCCCGGGGACGCGTGCGTCTATTGCATCATAATAGGCATCCGGCACATCCATAAATCCGATGTCATTATTACGTAGTGCTTCTACCGTTGAATAGATGTCATTGGTATGCAGTGCAATATGCTGTATGCCTTCGCCATGATAGGCATCCAGATATTCCTGAATTTGCGATTTGTCATCGCTCGGTTCGTTGATAGGAATACGAATTTTGCCGCAAGGACTGGTCATGGCTCGGGATTTTAAACCGGTCACTTTACCTTGAATATCGAAATAACGAATTTGACGAAAATTAAATAAGCGTTGGTAAAATTCCGCCCACTTATCCATGCCGCCGTGATAGACGTTATGGGTTAAGTGATCAATTTCACTCAGACCAAAGCCTTTAGGTGTTACATCGACATTTTTAAATGGTACAAAATCGACATCGTAAATGGAATGCTCACCGTAACGATCGATCAAATAAATCAGGCTGTTACCTATCCCCTGAATGGCAGGAATATTTAATTCCATGAGACCGGTATCGGCATGATAGGGTTTGGCGCCTGATTTGATAACTTTATCAAAACATTCGGCTGCATTTTTTACTCGTATAGCAAATGCACAAATGGAAGGGCCGTGAATTTTGGCAAATGCCTGGGCAAAGCTGTCCGGTTCGTGATTGATGATGAAATTGATATTTCCCTGCCGGTACAGTACCACATCTTTTCCACGATGCCGGGCGATTGCCGTAAATCCCATTTGGCTAAATAACTTTTCCAGTTCCCGGGTATCGGGTGCAGTGTATTCGACGAATTCGAAACCATCGGTACCGACTGGATTTGATGCAATATTCATCGGCAGTCTCCTACTTTAATATTGTTGAATAGACTTGTTTTATCGCTATTAGTTTCCTGGTGTTGCTATTTATATAGGGGTAATGGATGACTGTTGATTAGAATTATTTTTATCTAATGGGGTCATATCACTATCTGCAAATAACAATGAAGAAGGCAACAAGCATGAACAAAGAAAAACAACCGCTTTGTTACAGTGGTTACCTGAAATTGCCAATACTTTTGAATACCCAAATACCTGAAAGCAGTAAACAAGGTGGTATCGAAGCCCATGATGAAATGCTTTTTATTATCACCCATCAGGCGTATGAGCTTTGGTTCAAGCAAATTCTGCACGAACTCTACTCCGTGCTGGCACTGTTTTCGGCTTTACCGTTAGAGGAAAAAAAACTGCATACGATTGCTGCGCGTTTACAGCGCATTATTAAAATCCAGTTTGTTATTAATCAACAAATCAGTATTCTGGAAACCATGACCTCATTGGATTTTCTGGATTTTCGTGATTTTTTGACTCCGGCGTCCGGCTTTCAAAGCATTCAGTTTCGGGAAATCGAATTACGTTTGGGTTTATCACACCATTTAAGCAACTGCACTTATGGGCGATTTACTGAGGATGATAAAACGTATCTTAAAGAAGTTGCTCAGCAGGTTTCGTTATTCGAACGGTTAGATGCCTGGTTAGCAAGAATGCCATTTTTGGAATTCCAGGCATTTAGTTTTTGGGACAGCTACGGTGCAGCGGTAAAAATCATGCTGGACAATGATGGCAGTATTATTGAAAACAATCCCTTGCTCAGTTCATCGGAAAAAAATCAGCAGTTGCAGGAACTGGAAACAACCCGGCAAAGTTTTAACTGTTTGTTTGATGAACGCTTGTACCAACAATATCAGCAGGAGGGTCAGTTTAAATTAACGCATCAGGCCACCTTAGCCGCTCTGTTCATCCAGCTTTACCGTGACGAACCTTTATTGCAACTGCCTTTTAAAGTTTTGAATCAGTTAATGGATATTGATGCACAACTCACGACCTGGCGTAGCAATCATTATTTAATGGTACAACGGATGCTGGGCACTAAAATTGGCACGGGCGGTTCCAGCGGTCACGACTATCTAAAATCAACGATCAGTAGCAAGCGTATTTATACCGATTTATTTAATTTATCAACCTATCTGATCCCCAGATCAAAATTACCGATATTACCGGAATCATTAATACGTAATTTGGGCTTCTATCAGCCGCGCCATTAGCTTGGGAAGCGGTTGTATTCATATTGAAACTTTTTTCAACATGACAAGGTCTATAAATCAAATAGTTAAATTTGAGGTGACATATGCAACCCCATCGACAAAAATCGTTGGACGGCTTGGCACAACGACACCATCTTGAAGGACTCACTACACCTTCACTGGTCGCATTAACTGAGGAACAAGCGGGTTATTCCATTGATAAAGCAAAGCATTTTTTGGCGTTTCAACGCCGCATAAATAACGAAATGCTCAAACACCGGGTGATTATCCGCAACCCTTATACTGCCTGGTTCGAGCTGGGAAATCAGAATCCGGCTCAAATAAAAGCATTTATTATTCAGTTTTCGGTGTTTTCCAATCAGTTTCTTATCGCTCAACTGCATAAAATGATTCATGCCGATACCCTGGAAAGTATGCGTGCTTCGAAAGAGATTCTGGCCAATGAAATTGGCGTGAGATTCCAATCTGATCAACAACAAGGCAGCCCGAATAATCAGGGAGCAACCGAAGGGAGTGTTGAGGGTAGTCGCTTTTCATTTGGCGCAGCGCATTTTGAATGGTTATATATCATTGCCAAAAAACTAGGCTTGCATTTTTCCGAAATTGGTCAACCGAAACACAGTACATCAGCGACCCTGTTCTTTTGTGATGAATTAATCCGCTTATATGGTGGTGATAATTATCAGATTTCCCAAGCTGCCAGTTATGCGGTTGAAAACTGGGCAGCAGCCGGTTTCTGGAAGCAGTTAATCCAGGGCTTGCAAACCTATAATGATCGGTTCAGCTCTGACCTGCCTTTAGGATTTTTTATCTGGCACGACAAACTGGAAGCTCTGCACGCGGCTCATACCAAGGAAGAACTGGAAGAACTCTATTTCACTCAAAATCTGGATGAGGATGCCTTCATACACTATGGAAATGAAATGCTTGATGGTGTCGCTGCATTTTGGGATGGACTGGATGAACAAAGACAAGAACTTGTCGCTACGCACTGAGGCGATTTATAAAACCGGGATCAATGATGAGATTCTTGATCCCGGTTACGCTAAATGTGGATTTCTTCCGCAGCAGGATCCTTTGTCCGCTTTTCCCGCAGATTCAGCATATAGCATACTGGATCAAATAGGTCGGGATCTGCCCAGTTTGTTACAGGACAAGCAGTTTCGCCACTATGCCAAAGCGCTGAAAATCCCCCCTTTCCAAGATCCAGGCAGGCACAGTCGCTTGCCTGAATTAAGGCTTTATTATCTCCGCATGGGCTTTTTGGCCTCGGCATATATTAATCAGGTAGCTCAGGAACCCTGCCAGATTTTACCGGCTAATATTGCAGTACCTCTGGTAAGGGTTTGCACGTTATTAAAACAGCCACCTATTTTAAGTTACGATGGTTATGCATTGTATAACTGGCGGCGTTTTCAGCAAGATCAGCCCATCGAACTGGGTAATATTGATACATTGCAGAACTTTGTCCACCTCTATGATGAACATTGGTTTATTCTGATTCACGTTGAAATTGAAGCTATAGCGGCTGATATTCTGGCTGCAATCAAAGGTATTTATACGGCTCAACAGTTTGAATCTGAACCTGATATTACAGCTGAACTGTGGCAAATTAATAGCGCTATCGAGCGTCAGGTAAAGGTATTAAAGCGTATTCCAGAAAAAATGGATCCGGCGCTTTATTTTAAGACCTTCCGACCTTATATACTTTTTTTTAAAAATGTCATTTTTGAAGGAGTTGACCAGAAAGCCGTCAATTTTCGTGGCGAAACCGGTGCCCAGAGCAGTATTATTCCCGTTTTGGTTGCTTTTTTAAAAATTCCTCATCAATCCTCTATATTGACTGAACATCTTGAGGATATGCGTAATTACATGCCACAACGACACAGACAGTATTTGCAACAGGTGTCAGTAATGCCCAGTATTAGAATAAAAGCATATCGAGAGGTGTTTAACGCTATTCTGGATAATCTCATTGAGTTCCGAAAAGTGCATTTCGGTTGGGCAAATCTATATATTCACCAGCACGTAAAAGACCCGAGAGGTACGGGTGGTACGCCGTATATGAAATGGTTGCAACAACTGATTGATGAGACAGAAGCGTATAAAATTTAATGATTAAACCTATTATTTCTTTATTTTTAAAGGGTCGTTATGAATAATATGCAATCTGCCGGTTTCCGGTTTAGAACATTACTCGCTGAAGAGCGTCCTTTGCAAATTGTCGGAGCTGTTAACGCCTATTGCGCATTACTTGCTGAACGCGCAGGCTTTCGCGCCATTTATCTGTCTGGCGCGGGTGTTGCCAATGCCTGTTTCGGGCTACCCGATTTGGGAATGACGAGTGTATCTGAGGTGACAGAAGAAGTCCGGCGCATGACTGAGGCGAGTGATTTACCTTTGCTGGTCGATGCAGATACCGGTTGGGGCAATGCATTTAATATCGCACGAACCGTAAAGCAATTAACCAAGGCAGGTGCGGCTGCCATGCATATTGAAGATCAGGTGCAAGCCAAACGTTGTGGTCATCGACCTAATAAAGCATTAGTTTCAACACCAGAAATGGTTGACCGGATTAAAGCGGCAGTGGATGCTAAAACAGATGAACAATTTGTGATTATGGCGAGAACCGACGCTTTTTCTGAACAAGGCATAAATGCTGCGATTGATCGCGCCAATAGCTGTGTTGAGGTGGGGGCGGATATGATTTTTGCCGAGTCAATTACCACCCTTAAAGACTATCAGTGCTTTACTCAGAGCGTTAGCGTACCGGTACTGGCCAATATCACTGAATTTGGCAAAACCCCGCTGTTTACTGTCAATGAGCTTAATGATGCCGGCATCAGACTTGTACTCTATCCCTTATCAGCTTTTAGAGCCATGAGTCAGGCGGCGCTGGATGTTTATCAAAGCATTCGCCAGCACGGGTCGCAGCAACAAATGATAGCCCGAATGCAGACCCGTGAAGCACTCTACGCTATTTTGGGTTATCACGACTATGAGAGCAAACTGGATGCGTTGTTTGCCAAGGATAAATCATTATGAGCACCCTTAATAAAAGCGGCGGTTTACGTGGACAGTCCGCCGGACAAACGGCATTATGTGCCGTTGGCAAGGATGCGGCTGGCTTATCATATTGTGGATACGATATTGCCGAATTAGCAGCCCAGGCTCGCTTTGAAGAGGTGGCTTATTTACTGTCACATGGCGAATTGCCTAATGCTAGCCAATTAAGTGATTACAACAGCCAATTAAAAAACTTACGCTCACTCCCCCGGATATTAAAACAGACACTGGAGCATATTCCGGCAACAGCACACCCCATGGACGTGTTAAGAACCGGCTGTTCCATGCTCGGAACTCTGGAACCTGAATTAAGTTTTGATCAACAATTCGCTATTGCCGATCGTTTATTAGCCTCGTTTCCTTCTATGATGTGTTATTGGTACCGATACAGTCGTGATGGCGTAAGAATTGAAACGCAAACCGAGGATGATTCGATTGCCGGCCATTTATTACATTTACTGCATGATCAAGCACCCGATGCTTTATCGCAAAGAGCGATGGATGTTTCTTTGATACTCTATGCCGAGCATGAGTTTAATGCATCAACCTTTACTGCGCGCGTTTGCGCTTCAACCCTGTCAGATTTTTATTCAGCCGTGTGCGGTGCTGTCGGCAGCTTGCGTGGTCCATTACATGGCGGTGCTAATGAAGCGGCCATGGCATTAATCAGTCTATATCAAACGCCTGAGCAAGCTGTTGAAGGGGTTAAGGACAAACTGCAACATAAGGAAAAAATCATGGGATTTGGACATGCCGTATATAAAGTATCAGACCCGCGTAATGCCGTCATCAAGCAATGGTCAAAAAAACTTTCCGAGCGTGTTAACGATCAGCGGATATTTGCTATTTCCGCAGCGATTGAAAAGCTCATGTGGCAAGAGAAAAAGTTATTCGCCAATCTCGATTTTTTCAGTGCTTCGACTTACCACTTTTTAGGCATTCCAAGCTGTTTGTTTACCCCGATTTTTGTCTGCTCACGCATTGCAGGTTGGTCAGGGCATATTTTTGAACAACGCAAACATAATGTTCTAATTCGACCTAATGCGGATTATGTCGGCTCAGCGCCAAGAGCTTATAAAGCTGTTGAACAGCGTAGTTAAAAAGTTTAAGACTATGACAACTCCAGACGCAATACTGGCAAATATCGCTGACTATACGCTTAACTTTAAGGCAGAAAATCGTGAAGCCAGGGAAACAGCGCGGTTTTGTTTGATGGATGCTTTAGGTTGCGCTGTTTTGGCCTTATCCTATCCCGCCTGCACTAATATACTGGGTCCCGTAGTACCCGGGGCTACTTTATCTGATGGAGTACGGGTTCCAGGTACATCCTATCAGCTTGATCCGGTACAAGCGGCTTTTAATATAGGCACAATGATTCGCTGGCTGGATTTTAATGATACCTGGCTAGCGGCTGAATGGGGACATCCTTCGGATAATTTGGGAGGGATTCTGGCAATAGCGGATTATTTAAGCCGTAAAAATCTAAAGCAAGGTAAAAATCCGCTAGTTATGGGCGATGTGATTAGCGCAATGATCAAAGCCTACGAGATTCAGGGCATCATTGCCCTGGAAAACAGTTTTAACAGCGTTGGGCTAGATCATGTGTTGCTGGTGCGTATTGCGACTACGGCTGTGGTTACCGCAATGCTAGGTGGCAGTCGAGAACACATTATTAATGCACTTGCCAATGCCTGGATTGATGGCTGCGCTTTACGCACTTACCGACATGCACCTAATGCGGGATCACGTAAAAGCTGGGCAGCGGGTGATGCGACCAGTCGTGGCGTACGTTTGGCTTTACTTTCCATGCAGGGTGAAATGGGCTATCCAACGGCACTTACTACAAAAACATGGGGTTTTTATGATGTGTTGTTTAAAAATAAAGTGTTTCAGTTGAAACAGAATTTTGCCAGTTATGTGATAGAAAATATATTGTTCAAAATTGCTTTCCCTGCCGAATTCCATGCCCAGACAGCGGTAGAAATCGCGTTACAAATTCATCCTCAAATAAAAGACCGCCTTGATGAGATTGATAAAGTGGTTATTCAAACCCAGCAGGCTGCGATGCGAATCATTAATAAAACAGGTGAATTGAATAATCCTGCTGATCGGGATCATTGTTTGCAATATATGGTTGCGATAGCTTTACTCTTCGACAGACTGACTGCAAACGATTATGAAAATCAGATTGCAGTTGATCCGCGTATTGATATTTTACGAAGCAAAATGGAGGTTATGGAAAACAAACAGTTTAGTCTGGATTATTTAGACCCGGAAAAACGCTCGATTGCTAATGCATTGCAGGTTTTTTTCAAAGACGGCAGTTTTACAGAAAACATTACTGTGGAATATCCTCTCGGCCATAAAAGGCGGAGAGATGAAGGTCTCCCATTGCTCAAGAAAAAGTTTACAGATAATTTGGCATCAAAGATAGCAGAGCAAAACTGTGCCAGAATCCATCAGATTTTTGCTAGTCAGAAAACATTGGAAACAACCGCTGTAAATGAACTGATGGACTGTTTTTTTTAGCACTAAGGAACGTGTACCAAATGCGTCATGTTCAGGGGGATGTAATGGAGCAGGCTGATTTAGTTATATTGGCAGATGCAGCACAACAACTTGAATCATCGAGTTTGGCAGCATCTATTAGTCAGACTATCGGCATGCCGATAGAAACTGCGATGGCAGCGTTACCCGGACATTGGTCAAATATCGTTTCACGGATTACCCGAAAAGCCTTGGAAAAGGCATTGAGTACTGCGTTGTATTCCCTGAAAAAAAAGCCGACAAAGCCTAAAAATAAAATACATAAATTATTAGTGAGTCTTAGTGGCGCGGTAGGAGGCGCATTTGGAATTGCGGCATTAGCTGTTGAATTACCGATTTCTGCTACCATTATGTTGCGTTCTATCGCAGATATTGCACGCAGTCATGGTGAAAATTTAACTGAGCTGGACAGTAAAATGGCCTGTTTAACTGTTTTTGCTTTAAACGGTGGCAACGGAATGATAAACCCCCATCAATCCACGGAAGCGGCAGATACCAGCTATTATGCGGTGCGTTCATTTTTAACAAAAGCATTGGGAGATACTACGCAGCATGTGGCTGTACATGGGTTATCTAAAGAAGGTGCGCCTCTATTGATTAAGTTTATTAATGCAGTTGCTGCCCGTTTTTCTATCCCTGTTTCTGAAAAATTAGCAGTCCAATCGTTACCTGTTGTCGGTGCTCTAGGGGGCGCTTCGGTTAACTTGTTATTTATTCAGCATTATCAGAAAATGGCAAAAGCACATTTTTCTGTTCGCTTACTGGAAAGAAAATATGGTCACAAGAGAGTGGAAAGGTTATATCAGGATATTGTTAAATATAATAGCAAACACAACGCTATTCTATGAATTTAGTCGACTTGCTGCGCCAGCCAGTTTACAAGGTCGTGGGCAATGTTTGTCGCTGCCTTATTGAATGCGACCACGGCACCTTTAGCATTTTTTGTGGTTGTGGGTACCTTGGAAACAAATTCTTTCGTTGCTATGATTGTTCTCGTGGTGGTGTTGATAAGATAAAACCGTACTCTGATGACCGCATTGGAGGTTTCATTTTTGTTGATATGATGACTCAGTTCTAGCAATGTACTTTCCAGGAGCAATTCAGTTTTTGAAATAGAGCGGGGAGGAACGATAGCCTTAAATAAATTGCTTTTTTCCAGACTATTCTGAAACAGTATTTGTAATAATTTGACGGGTGCATCATTCCAGCGACTGTAGGCATAGCTATTCTGGACATATTGCGCATCTGTATAAAGAATATCGCTGCCACTCAGTGCTTGTGATGCACGGATAACTGTCATTTTAAGGGTGAGAGGGTTTTTTTCCTGCGTTTGCCAGGCTATCGTGTCGTTCCATTCAGGTGATAGTGTATAGATATTGGCAGGCGGCACACTCTTGATGATGCAACCAGTGAGTAGATAGCAAAACAGGATGATATAGGCATTATTTTTCATGGTATCCCTCTTCTCCCGGTCCTGGTTTTGGCGGCGAACTTTTGAAGATAAAATCAGTTGGGCTGGCTTCAAAGCCTTGGGTGGTTTTTTGTAGCGATCGTGCCAGAGTATTTAATTCGGAAATAAGTTGATTAAATGATTCCAGACTCTGCCCAACGCCAAGCTCCATATTAGTCGCTACCTCGGTCGAACTGTTTCTCAGACTATTTGCCATTTTTGTCACACTCACAGAGGCTATTTCAATTTTTTCAAACGCTTTGGTAATCCGTTTTTCCATGATGATGCCGTTATCAACCAGATTCTGAAAGCTATCCTGTTGTTTTCTTATACTTTTAGAAAGAATTTTTATTTCAGCAAGTGTCGCTGAAATATTCTGGCGATTTTCTTCATTGAGCAGTTGATTAAAGTTGTCCAAAGCCTGCGCGACTTTTGTGGTAAGAGTACTCAGCGATTCATCGATTCTAGCAAATGTAGAGGGGCGGGCAGGGATGCTGGGGATTTTGTCTGTCGAGTGGGTTAATAAGGGGCTGTTTTGATTTCCACCTGTTAATTCGATATAAGAAAGTCCCGTCAATCCGAATGATTTAAGGCTGGCGGTGGTGTCTAACCGGATAGGGGTGTTGTGCTTGATTTTTAAAAGTAGCTCTACCTGTTCCGAATTTCTCGGATTCAGAGCAATATGATCCACAGTTCCCACATTAACACCTCGGTATTTAACGGAAGCATCGGTGCTTAATCCTGCTACCGACTCTGACATATAGACATGGTAGTCGTTATATTCTTGCTTGCCACCGTATTTCCCCAGCCAGTAGGCAAAACTGATCAGTCCTGCCAATAGCAGTACAACGAAGATTCCGACCAATGTGTAATTAATTTTACTTTCCATTTTTATTTCGTAGCCGTCCGCGTAAGCCGCCAAAGAATTGTTTAACTATGGGGTGAGGATTTTCTTTGACTTGCTTAAGTGTGCCTTCCGCAATGACTTTTTTTTCACCCAGTACCGAAAAACGGTCAACGATAGAGTAGATTGAATCGAGGTCATGGGTTACCATGACCACGGTTAATCCCAGAATTTCTCGGAGCTCGAGAATTAAATGATCAAACGCTTCGGCACCCACAGGGTCTAAACCTGAGGTCGGTTCATCAAGAAATAACAATTGGGGATCCATAACCAAAGCCCTGGCCAATGCGGCTCGTTTCACCATACCACCACTTAGTTCTGCCGGGTAGAGATTGGCGGCAGAGCCTGGAAGCCCCACCATATTAATTTTCATCCGTACTATATCCTGAATGAGTTTTAACGGCAGATCCGTATATTCTCGTAACTTTATGCCCACATTTTCAGCAACAGTGAGTGAAGAATAAAGCGCACCATTCTGGAAAAGAACCCCCCAATTTCTTCGTAGCATAGCGGCATCGCTTTGGGTAATTGTTGCCAGGTTTTGTTCAAGAATCTTGATCTCACCCGCCTGTGGACATAGCAGCATGATCATTTCTTTCAGTAAAGTTGATTTTCCAGAGCCACTGCCACCCAGTAGCCCATATATTTCCCCTTGCTGCACACTGAGGTTAACCCCATCATGCACTACATTATTGCCAAACCGGGTGACAATGTTAGATACGCTGATAACAGTGTTACTCAAATGCCTAACTCCGTCAATAATACTGAAAAAAGTGCATCACAGGCAATGACCAGAAAAATAGCGTTAACCACGCTGATGGTTGTATAGCGTCCAATACTCTCTGTGTTTTTGGATACTTGAAAGCCACGAAAGCAGCCAATCGCTGCAATAAACCAGGCAAAAACCGGACCTTTACAAATCCCGATCCATACATGTTTTAACTCAAGCACCGTCTGTAATCGGTGTATAAATTCGGCATAAGAAAGGTTCAGGTGGACATGAGAGATAAACATGCCAGCCGCAATACCAATGATATCTGCAAAGAAAATTAATAATGGCAAGGCAACCATCAAAGCAATGATACGAGGGAGTACCAGAAAACGATGCGGTTCAAAGCCCATGGTGCGCATGGCATCAATCTCTTCAGTGAGTTTCATTACCCCAAGTTGTGCGGTATATGAAGAGCCTGTTCGTCCCGCTACCACGATAGCTGTAATCAGGGGTGCAAGTTCTCGGGTGATGGAAATACTGATCATGTCGACAATGAAAATATGAGCGCCAAATTTCTCAAGTTGTACGGCACCTTGGTAAGTGATGACTATTCCAATTAAAAAACTGGTTAGGGCGATGATAGGGAGCGCTCGGACACCGGCTTCTTCAATGTTCTTGGTGATTGCGCCAAAACGGATGCAGCGGGGGTGTCGTAGAGAATAGAGTAAATGTAGAAAGTTTTCGCCAATAAATGCCAGAAACGCAGAAATGCCTAGCACAACAGCTACGGCGCTCTTTCCAGTGTCGTTTAAGGGTTTTAGCAACTGGGTGGATAACGCTGGGCGGTTGTCGGAACCCGGGTGGCTATACTTGCGTAGCAATTGATACATTTTTTCATGTTCATGCTTTGCGCCAATCATTTTAATGATGCAATGGTTTGATTTTAGTAAATCATAGTGCTGGATGAACAGCATGATACCTGCCGAGTCGACACGTCCAACACCAGAAACATCCCACTGGATTGATAGATTGTGATTTTCTTTGGAAAACTGTTCGAGCCTGATACTGACAT
>CAYMPX010000007.1:0-22592 GCA_964392135.1 uncultured Methylomarinum sp. | reverse complement strand
GCGAAATGCTGTATCAAAAGAATTTCAAGTCTGCCTGTAAAACACGGGACGGTTTTAATCTGCTTATGTGGTAAATATTCACGGTGAATACATAAAACAACCGAATAAATCGTACAAACAGGTGTCGTTAAGAAAAATACAACGGCTTTTTTCGAATCAAGATAAGATTGTAGAATTATGTGTCGCTTGAGAAATAATCATTCTTCGGATGATGCGCTTCCATCTCCCACCAAGCCTTCGGGCTATGGAAGGAGACAACGCGATGTCGTTAAACTAAACCCCCAACCATTTTGGGAACTGTAGTTTTTTAGATTTGACTTTTTGCCGTATTTTCATCCTCAAAAGGGGTTTAACAGCATTATTTAATGCGGATTCCTGTGAAATGAATCTAATAAAGCAATCAATTCATTCTCATCTATAACAGGTATATTTAACGCGTATGCTTTAGTGAGTTTTGATCCCGCAGATTCACCCGCAACCACACAGTCGGTTTTGGCTGAAACACTTCCTGATACTTTTGCGCCCAATGCTTGAAGAGAGGCTTTGGCATCATTTCGTTTCATTTGGGTTAATGTTCCCGTCAATACATAAGTTTTATCCGCTAAAGGCTGTGACTGTTGCTCTTTGGGGGGGATTTCCGGCCACTGGATACCTGATTTGACTAAGGCATCAATAACCTCTAGATTATGAGGCTGACGAAAAAAATTAACCACATGCTTAGCTACGATATCACCCACATCGTCCACTTTTATTAAATGATCTACTGTTGCTTGTTTTAAGGCATCCAATGTTAAAAAATGATCCGCCAGATTTTTGGCTGTGGCTTCCCCAACTTCTCTAATGCCTAAAGAAAGTAAAAATTTGGCTAAGGTTGTGTGCCTGGATTTTGATAGGGCATTAATCAGATTAGTTGCTTTTTTAGGTCCCATTCGTTCTAAATCAATTAATTGCTCGGTTTTTAAAGTGAATAAGTCCGCCGGCGTATGAATAAGATCGGCATCAACCAATTGTTCTACGACTTTTTCACCTAAACCATCAATATTCATGGCTTTGCGGGAAGCAAAATATTGAATGGCTTCCTTACGTTGGGCGGCGCAATATAAACCGCCACTACATCGTGCGATGGCTTCGCCCTCAATCCGTTCAATCTCTGATTCACAAACGGGACACAGCTGAGGAAAAATAATGCTTCGGTTTTCTGTGTTTTTTTCAGGCAATGTCCGCGTTATTTGCGGAATCACATCAGCGGCGCGACGTACAACGACAGTATCACCAATTTTTATACCGAGTCGATCAATTTCATCCTGGTTATGTAAGCTGGCGCGACTGATCGTTACACCACCAACAAAGACAGGTTTTAAGAGGGCGACAGGTGTCACAGCGCCCGTTCGTCCCACCTGAAACTCAACATCAAGTAATCGTGTTTGCTCTTCTTGAGCGGGAAATTTATGAGCGATTGCCCAGCGAGGCGCACGCGTGATAAAGCCTAATTGCTGTTGTAGTTTAATGTCATCCACCTTATAAACAATGCCATCAATCTCATAAGGAAGGTGATCACGTTTTTGCAGTATATGCTGGTAGTAATCAAGACAACCATTAATTCCTGATTTAAGGGCGATTTCATCACTGACAGGGAGTCCCCATTGTTTCAGTTGTAATAATCGTTGGTAATGACTATTCGCTAATATGCCATTTTCTAACAAGCCAATACCATAACTGTAAAAGGCCAGGGGGCGTTTTGCGGTGATTGCGGAGTTTAATTGACGCAGGCTACCCGCTGCTGCATTACGAGGATTAGCAAAGCCTTTTTCGGCTTTTTTTTTTGCTTGCTCATTGTAAGCATTAAACGCGGCAATAGGCATGACCACTTCTCCCCGTATTTCGATGGCATCAGGGATATTGTCACCGTTTAAATTAAGCGGAATATTATGGATGGTTTTTACATTGTGAGTGACATCTTCACCGACACGACCATCACCTCGGGTTGCTGCTCTTATCAGTTTTCCATTTTTATAAAGTAGACTAATGGCAAGCCCGTCAAGTTTAGGTTCCGCGCAGAATAAAGGCTCTGTTTTATTATTTAATAGTTTATTTATACGATCAATAAATTCGGATAAGTCTTCACTGGAAAAGACGTTATTTAAAGACAGCATGGGCACTTCATGCCTTACCTTGCTAAAGGCATCTAACACAGTACCGCCCACTTTTTGTGTTGGTGAGTCTGCTGTGATGAGCTTAGGATTTTCTGTTTCAAGCTTGATCAGTGCTTTGAGCTTTCTATCGTATTCAGCATCCGTGATGACCGGGGCATCAAGGGTGTAATAATGTGTATTATGGCTATTAATTTGTTCCCGCAATTGTAATATTTGGGCTTCTACAGAGTTTGTCATTACTGCTTTATTTGATTAGGAAGGAGGGGGGGAGATTGAAGTTATTAGTACACTGTATGTAGATGAAAGAACATTGATTTTAACATGAAGTCTAGTTGTAAGTTTGTAGATAACTGTTAGTATTTGATGCTGGAAATGCATTAAGAGATACTTAAATTGGAAGACGATATCACGACAGACCTCTGTGTACTGCAAAGCCATTTAGATAATATGTTGGATAGATTGCAGCAGAATGGGCTTACTTTAAAACGCTTTCAGGAATTTGAAATAAGATTACTTAATCTCAATTCATTAGCTGAAATGATTGATCACTTGTTAGAGGCGAGATAAAGTGACAAAAGATGAGCTGATTTTTGATGAGTGTGCTAATTTCAGGAAGGTTTCTAACTACCCGTATATTTCTGTCTCTATTAACCGGTATGGTATGCACCGACTTAAGGCATTAGGGCATATCCTTACACACAACTTTATAAGGCATTGATTTTAAAGCAGATATTATTTATATATTTTACTTTATAATCAATAGGTTACAGACTTGTGTGTAAGGAGGTGGCATTTAGGGAGGCAGTAGAAAATAATATATCTCTATTCACTGCTGCCTCCTTAAGCAAACGCTAACATTTGTTCATCCGATACAGTAAATGGCATTGTTTCGTCTGAAGAAACATCACGTTATGAAAAAAACCAATTAAAACAATATATTGAAATGAATATGGGCTTCAGTCCTATCTAATTCATGCGAGGCGAAAGCCTCACTTCCTCGCTTCCTACACATTCTAGCAGTGTTATAATCACCCTCATCCGGAACTATTGCCTCTGCTTTACATCAGACTGTCGTTATTTTTCATTATGCTTGAAGTTAAAAATCTATTTTGTGAGCGAGATGAACGCACCTTGTTTGGTGGTCTATCTTTTTCTGTTAATAATAATGAAGTTTTGCAAATTGAAGGTGAAAATGGCAGTGGTAAGACTACTTTATTACGTATTTTATCGGGATTAACGGAAGCGTTTGAAGGGGAGGTTTTTTGGCAAGGAAAGCCGGTGGAAAGTGTGCGAGATACGTTCTATCAATCACTACTTTATGTCGGGCATTTATCCGCAGTAAAAATAGTGTTGACGGCAGAAGAAAATTTAGCCTGGATGCGCGAACTTAATCCTAGTTTAAACCGGATGAGTATTGCAGAGGCTTTGGATAAAGTGGGGCTGTATGGTTATGAAGATGTACCGTGTTATGCCTTGTCAGCTGGTCAACAGCGTCGCGTGGGTTTGGCGCGCTTATATTTAAGTAATGCACCTTTATGGATATTAGATGAGCCATTTACCGCATTGGATAAAAAAGGTGTGGCAGAGAAAGAAGCCCTGATTTCAGAGCATGTACAGAATGGAGGGAGTGTTATATTGACCACGCATCATCAGTTAGATATACCTGATAAGGCGATACGACGAATTAATCTGGATGAGGTTTTAAAGTCTTGAAGTTTTTTTTAGCGGCAATATGTCGTGATTTGTTATTGACCTTTCGGCGACGTGGCGATATTGTGAATCCCCTGGCTTTTTTTCTCATGGTAGGGGTCTTGTTTCCTTTGGGGGTTAGCCCTGAAGCGACGGTTTTGGCTAAACTGGCACCGGGTGTGATTTGGGTGGCAGCATTACTGGCAAGTTTATTATCTGTTGATGGTATTTTCCGTAGTGATTTTGATGATGGCTCATTGGAACATATGCTGATTAGTCCGCAGTCCTTATTATTGCTGGTATTGGCGAAAGTAATGAATCACTGGCTCATCAGTGGTTTTTGCCTGGCATTGGTTTCCCCTTTATTGGCGCTGATGTTATTTTTGCCTGGTGATGGTGTTTGGACATTGGTTTTAAGTCTGTTACTTGGTACTCCTACGTTAAGTCTAATTGGAGCAATTGGCGCCGCTCTCACCGTAGGTTTGCGTAAAGGCGGAATTTTAATCTCATTATTAGTCTTGCCTTTATATATCCCTGTGTTAATTTTTGGTGCCAGTAGCGTTCAGGCCGCAGTAATGGGCTTGCCCATTCAGGGTTATTTGGCATTATTAGCCGCTATCCTGGCATTGAGTGTGGTGTTAGCTCCTTTTGCTATTGTGGCCGCCTTAAAAATAAGTATTCGTAGTTAAGAGTAAGAAAAAATGAAAATAAAAATGCCTAGATGGTTTTATCAAATGGCTTCTCCGCGCTGGTTTTATAATTTTACCGGGATGTTATTACCCTGGTTTTCAATCCTGGCACTGCTATTAATGACGGTTGGGTTAATTTGGGGACTGGCATTTGCACCTGCCGATTATCAACAAGGCAATAGTTTTCGTATTATTTATATCCATGTCCCTACGGCTATATTGGCGCAGTCCTGCTATATGTTGATGGCAGTTGCGGGTGGCGTGGGCTTGGTCTGGAAAATAAAAGTAGCACATATGGTGGCAAAAGCCTGTGCGCCTATTGGTGCATCAATGGCAGTTTTAGCGTTGGTGACAGGGGCTATTTGGGGTAAGCCTACATGGGGTGCCTGGTGGGTGTGGGATGCAAGATTGACATCCATGCTGGTGTTGTTGTTTCTTTATATAGGGGTGATTGCATTAACCTCCGCCTTTGAACATATTGCCAGCGGTGATAAAGCGGGCGCTGTTTTAGCTTTAGTGGGACTGGTTAATATTCCGATTATTAAATATTCGGTGGAATGGTGGAATACTCTGCATCAAGGGGCAACCTTTAAAATAACCGAAAAACCGGCAATGCCACCGGATATGTGGATTCCCCTGTTAATTATGACTATTGGATTTTATTGTTTTTTTGCAGTGTTATTAATGAGTCGCTCGCGTACCGAGGTATTACGACGTGAAAGTAAAACAGACTGGGTTAAATCAGTGGTTGAGGATTATTAATGATGGGATATTTTGCATCGTTTACTGAGTTTTTACAGATGGGCAAGCATGGTTTGTATGTATGGTTAAGCTATGGGTCGGGGCTGCTGGTGATTGTCTACAATATTTGGTCAGCCTATTGGGATAGGCGACAGTTTTTCAACGAGGCAAAACGCCGTTTAAAAAGAGAAAAAAGATCGATATGACACCAAAAAGAAAAAAGCGTTTAATTATTATTCTCTCTCTGGTCTTTGGCGTAGGCGTTGCGGTGGGTTTAACCATGTATGCTTTAAGCCAAAACATTAATTTATTTTATTCAACCACGCAAATTGCAGAAGGTGAAGCCCCCGTTGGCGCGCGTGTACGTATCGGTGGTATGGTGGTGAAAGGCAGTGTAAAGCGTTCGCCTGATTCGCTGAAAGTGGAATTTAGACTAACAGATTATGGAAAACCTGTCACCGTAGTGTTTACAGGTATTTTGCCAGACTTGTTTAGAGAGGAACAAGGCATCATTGCGCAAGGACAAGTCGATGCGCAAGGTATTTTTCAAGCAGATGAAGTCTTGGCAAAGCATGATGAAAATTATATGCCGCCTGAAATTGCAGAAACGATGAAGAAAAAACCAGCGGTGGTTGCAAAATGATTCCAGAAATAGGTGAGTTTTCACTAATTATTGCCTTTTGTTTTTCGGTGGTTTTAGCCATCGTGCCTTTAACAGGCACGATGCTAAAAAATGAATTGTTAATGCGTTATGGAAAAACCTTAAGCAGAGGACAATTCTTTTTTATAACTGTCAGCTTTATTTGTTTAGGTTATGCATTTGCAAATGATGACTTTTCGGTGAGTTATGTTGCCAACCATTCAAACAGTCAATTACCCATGCAATACAAACTCAGTGCCATTTGGGGCGGGCATGAAGGCTCTTTATTGCTTTGGGCTTTGATCTTATCAGGCTGGACATTTGCGGTAAGTATTTTTAGTAAAAGTTTGCCCTTGGATATGCTGGCGCGGGTGTTATCTGTGATGGGCATGATTGCAACGGGTTTTGTTTTATTTTTGATAAAAACCTCATGTCCCTTCACGCGTTATTTGCCTCGATACCCTGCAGATGGTGCGGATTTAAATCCCTTACTGCAAGATTTTGGCTTAATTGTTCATCCTCCCATGTTGTATATGGGTTATGTGGGCTTTTCTGTGGCATTTGCATTTGCCATTGCCGCATTATTATCAGGACGTTTGGATACTGCATGGGCAAGATGGTCGCGTCCGTGGACTAATGTTGCCTGGTCATTTTTAGGGCTAGGGATTACTCTCGGCAGTTGGTGGGCGTATTATGAACTGGGTTGGGGCGGCTGGTGGTTTTGGGATCCTGTGGAAAATGCCTCATTAATGCCGTGGCTTGTGGGTACCGCTTTAGTGCATTCATTAGCGGTAACAGAAAAACGTGGGGTGTTTAAAAGCTGGACATTATTATTAGCTATTTTTACTTTTTCACTGAGTTTATTGGGCACATTTTTAGTTCGTTCGGGGGTTTTAACCTCGGTTCATGCCTTTGCCAGTGATCCTGAACGTGGTTTATTTATTTTAATATTACTCTCCATCACCATTGGAGGCTCATTAACCTTGTATGCGTTTAAAGCACCAAATGTACAAAGTGAATCACGTTTTTCCTGGTTGTCACGGGAAACTTTATTGCTGGTGAATAATGTGTTTCTAACCGTAATGGCTATGACCGTATTATTAGGCACTTTATATCCTTTATTATTAGATGCACTGGGAGGCGGGAAAATTTCAGTAGGTCCTCCTTACTTCAATGCCTTATTTGTTCCTATTATGGGATTAATGACTGTAGGTATGGGTGTTTCCGTGTCTATGCGCTGGCGCGAGACCTCATTTGATAAAGTCATACAACAACTATGGAAACCCGCATTAGTCAGTCTATTCATTGCTGTTGTGTTCCCTTTTATTTATGGGGATGGTTTTGATTTTTCAGTTTTTCTAGGAATTAGCGTCAGTCTGTGGATAATCAGCACCCTTTTAATGGAGTTTATCGCTAAATTTCGTCACTCAGAACGTATTAGCGTCAGATTAAGCCAGTTATCCATGAGTTATTACGGCATGATGCTGGCTCATTTGGGGGTGGCTGTTGTGGCTATTGGGATTACCTTAGTCTCTGTTTATAGTGAAGAGCGTGATCTTCGTATGATTGCCGGTGATAAAGTTATGTTGGCGGGTTACGAGTTTGAATTTACAGGCACAAAAAAACTGAAAGGCCAGAATTTTATGGCTGACCAAGGGCAGTTAATTGTGCGTGATAAAGGGGAACAGGTGGCCGTCTTAAAACCGGAAAAAAGACATTATAATGTCAAACGAAACATGATGACTGAAGCAGACATTGACGCGGGGTTATTTCGTGATTTATATGTTGCACTAGGTGAGCGATTGGACGGTGGCGCATGGGCTGTAAGAGTGCATTATAAACCTTATGTTCGCTGGCTTTGGTTGGGGGGCTTATTGATGGCAATCGGTGGCTTCTTAACTCTTTTTGATAAACGTTATCGTCGACATAATACAGCGGTTAAAGCAAAGGAGGTTGTCCATGCCTAGATTACTGTTATTTCTCCCTTTGCTGTTATTTGCTGTGCTGGGGGTGTTTTTATTGAAAGGTTTAAGTATTGATCCGCGTGAGCTGCCCTCAGCTTTATTAAACAAGCCCTTTCCTGAATTTCAGCTGGAATCACTGGGTGATGCGAAACGCATAGTCACCAAGGCCGATTTTATCGGTCGTCCTGTTTTAGTCAATGTCTGGGCAACATGGTGTCCTTCCTGCCGAAAAGAACATCAACAATTATTAGCGATTGCAACAGAAAGCAATATCCCGATTATTGGCTTGAATTATAAGGATGAGCGCGATACTGCCTTATTATGGTTACAGCAGCTAGGTAATCCCTATCAATTTAATATTTATGATAAAAGCGGTATGTTAGGTTTGGATCTGGGGGTTTATGGTGCGCCTGAAACCTATGTATTGGATGCCAAGGGAATTGTTCGATACCGACATATCGGGGTGGTAACGGCAGAAGATTGGTTAGAACTTAATATTTTGTTAAATAAGGCATGGTGAGATGAAGCAGATTAAAATCATTTTAATATTCGCTGTTTTATCACTGGATTTTATGGCAAGCGCACAGGCAGCCATTGAGGCTTATCAATTTGATGATAAACAAAAAGCTGCCCGCTTTCAACAATTGACAGCCGAATTGCGTTGCCCAAAATGTCAGAATCAAAATATTGCTGATTCTAATGCTGAAATTGCCCATGACTTACGCAGTAAAATTGAACAAATGTTAGTCGCTGATAAGAGTAATGATGAAATTGTGCAGTATATGCTTGAGAGATATGGTGATTTTGTATTGTATAAGCCAAGAATAACCGCTCAAACCTATTTGTTATGGTATGGCCCTGCGGCTCTATTAATCATGGCTTTGATTATTGTATTTTTTATTGTCAGGGGACGTAGTCAGCGATCAGCTAAAGTGGAGGGCGCTGCATTAAATTCAGACCAGCAAAAACGGTTAAACAGCTTGCTAGATAAACAACAGGATACGGAATAATGACGGATTTATGGATTGCTTTTGCAGTATTGTTACTGTTGGCATTTGGCTTTTTATGTTGGCCGTTACTGAATAGAAAACAGCGTGTTTACGCAAAACAACAGCAAGAAAATATTGATATTTTTCGAGACCGGTTAGATGAGTTAGAGCAGGAAAAATTACAAGGAAATTTAGAGCAGGCTGATTTTCTGGTGTTAAAAGCAGAGTTGGAGAAAACCTTGTTACAAGATGCTCAAATGCAGGAAGATCAAGCCTTGGCAAGCGTTAATGTTAACGCTAACTATTGGGTGTTTGCTTTATTCTTAGGTTTAGCCGTAACAGGCGTTAGTTTAACGATGTATTTTAGCTTGGGACGTAGCGATGATTTATTAATCAGCCAAACATTAACCGAACCGACCGCAACAGCTAAAAACAAACAACAATCGAGTATAGAACAATCTATTGCTATATTAGAAGCGAGATTAGCTGAAGACCCTGAAAATGATCAAATGTTATTATTGTTAGCCAATAGTTATTCAGCCGTTGGGCAATTTGTTAAAGGCGCTGACATTTATGCGCGTATGGCAGAAAAGGCTAAGGATATTCCAGAACAGTATGCGGGTTTAAAAGGTGCACAAGCGCAGTCATTATTTCAAGCCTCAGGCGATCAATTCACGGCAAGCGTAAAACGCTTGACCGAGCAAGCATTAACAGCCGATCCAGAAGAGCCTTCTTCGTTAATGTTGCTTGGTATTAATGCCTTTACCTTAGAGCAATATCAACAAGCGATTGATTTTTGGCAGAAGGCGACAATTAAAGCCGGTGAAACTCAAGTGACACGGTTTATTAAACCGGCTATTAAAGCGGCAGAAGCTAAATCAGGAAGGCGTATTGCACAGCAAACTCAGGATCTTGGCTCGCCCAGAATTACCATTGATTTAACTCTGAGTGCCTCATTAAAAGCGCAGGTAAGCGGTGAACAAGTGGTTTTTGTTTTTGCCAGGCCCGTAGGTGGACGTATGCCCTTGGCTGCTGAGCGAATCAAAGTGAAGGACTTGCCTATAAGAATTGTATTGGATGATTCAAAAGCGGCAATGCCAACCGCTAAATTATCCTCAGTCGATCAGGTTGAAATTACAGCGCGTATTTCGTTATCTGGACAGCCAATGGCTCAAAAAGGTGATCTGTATACCACAGTAAAAAATGTGGTAGTGAAACAGAATCCCACATTGACTTTGGAAATCAATCAGGTAGTGCAATAACAGTGCCCCTTTTTTGGAAAAGAGGGGTGTTATCAGATAAATATGGCGTTTGAATATTTATAATTAAGCAGTAATAACTAAAATAGTTTACACGTATGGATCAATCATTAAAATTTGATTTAGATTTAATTCACCGTTATGACAAGGCGGGACCTCGTTATACCTCTTATCCAACAGCGCTGGAATTACATGAAGGTTTTGCGGATAAGGAATATCGCCAGCATATAGATAACTCAAATGCAGCGGGTGGACCTTTATCATTATATTTTCATATTCCATTTTGTGACACCGTTTGTTTTTATTGCGCCTGCAATAAAATCATCACTAAAAACCGTAAACATGCAGCGCCTTATTTAAATAATTTATGTAAAGAAATTGCAATGCAAGGTGCATTATTTGATAAAACCAGAGTGGTTAATCAATTGCACTGGGGGGGCGGCACACCGACTTTTTTAAGTTATCAGCAGATGAAAGCATTGATGGATGCAACTCGGCAAAATTTTAATTTAAGGGATGATGATAAAGGCGAATACTCAATAGAAGTTGACCCTAGAGAAACCAATGATCAAACCATTGCGCAATTACGTGAACTAGGATTTAACCGTATCAGTTTAGGTTTACAGGATTTTAACCCCGCAGTACAAAAAGCGGTGAATCGTATGCAGACTGAACAAGAAACCTTTGCTGTGTTAGATGCGGCACGACGAGAAGGTTTCAGATCTAGCAGTATTGATTTAATCTACGGGTTACCATTACAAACAGTAACGACTTTCTCTGAAACCCTGGATAAAGTATTAGCGGTATCGCCAGACCGGTTTTCTATCTTTAACTATGCCCACATGCCAACACGGTTTAAAACCCAGCGGCAGATTAATGATGCCGATATGCCATCCCCCGAAGTAAAGCTGGAAATTTTGCAGATGATGGGAGACAAGTTAATTGCAGCAGGTTATGTTTATATTGGTATGGATCACTTTGCCAAACCCGATGATGAATTAGCAATTGCACAGCGAGAAGGCAAGTTGTATCGAAATTTTCAAGGCTATTCCACGCATTCAGATTGTGATTTAGTCGGCTTGGGTATTACCTCAATCGGACGGGTAGGTGATGCTTATATTCAAAATGTCAAAACACTGGATGACTATGACCGCTTGATATCAAAAGGAAAATTAGCCGTTTTTAAAGGGGTTGCTCTTAATCAAGATGATAAATTACGCAGAGTAGTGATTACCCAGTTGATTTGCCATTTTAAACTAAACTTTAGCCAAATAGAAAAACAGTTTGCTATTGTTTTTGCAGACTATTTCAGCACAGAATTAAATAAGCTGAAAACCATGCAAGATGATGGTTTATTGAGTATCACAGCAGAGGGTGTACAAGTTCAAACCGCAGGACGACTGTTAATACGAAATATATGTATGATATTTGATAAATATTTAGCTGAAAAACAGCAACAATTTTCAAAAGTAATTTAATAACCTTAATTTCACTCCGTTACCTCAAGGTCAGGAAAAACCTGGTGTGATTAAGTCATCACTCATCATTTTTTGGAGATAATCAAATGAGTTACGCAGAACCTAACCAACCCGGCAGTAAAGTTAACTTTAAACCCCGTTATGAAAATTTTATCGGTGGCAAATGGGTATCACCGGTAAAAGGCGAATATTTTGAAAACATAAGCCCGGTCAATGGGAAAATATTCTGTGAAATCCCGCGTTCAACAACAGAAGATATTGAGCTGGCACTGGATGCCGCCCATGCGGCAAAAGACGCATGGGCAAAAACATCGGTTACTGAGCGATCTAATACCTTATTAAGAATTGCCGACCGATTAGAGCAAAACCTGGAAACATTAGCCGTGGCAGAAACCTGGGATAATGGTAAATCTATTCGTGAAACACTGGCTGCAGATATTCCATTAGCAGTTGATCACTTTCGTTATTACGCAGGCTGTATTCGTGCCCAGGAAGGGACACTGAGTGATATAGATGAAAATACCATAGCCTATCATTACTGTGAGCCACTGGGTGTAGTCGGGCAAATAATCCCATGGAATTTTCCTATTTTAATGGCCGCATGGAAATTAGCTCCCGCATTGGTGACCGGAAACTGCGTGGTGTTAAAACCCGCTGAACAAACCCCGGCTTCTATTTTGATTCTAATGGAATTGATACAGGATTTACTCCCCGCCGGTGTACTCAATATAGTGAATGGCTATGGTAAAGAAGCAGGGCAGGCATTAGCCAGCAGTAAACGAATTGCTAAGATAGCGTTTACCGGCTCTACCCCGACAGGCTCACAAATTATGAAATATGCTGCGGAAAATATTATTCCATCGACAGTCGAGTTAGGCGGTAAATCACCTAATATTTATTTTGCAGATATTATGGATCAGGAACCAGAGTTTATCAGCAAATGTGTCGAAGGTGCGGTATTAGCCTTCTTTAATCAAGGTGAAGTCTGTACTTGTCCCTCCCGACTATTAATTCAGGACTCTATTTATGATGAATTTATCGCTAAAGTCATAGCAAGAACAAAACAAATCAAGCGCGGAAATCCTTTAGATGGTGAAACCATGGTCGGTGCACAAGCATCAAAACAACAGTTTGATAAAATTCTCGATTATCTACAAATAGGTAAAGAGGAAGGGGCGGAGGTCTTAATTGGTGGTGAAGTTGAAACCTTGGGAGGTGATTTTTCTGAGGGCTTTTATATACAGCCGACACTGCTAAAAGGGGAAAATAGTATGCGTGTATTTCAGGAAGAAATATTTGGACCTGTCATATCAGTCACTACCTTTAAAGACGAAGCAGAAGCCTTGCAAATAGCCAATGACTCAGACTTTGGTCTGGGTGCCGGTGTCTGGACCCGTGATAATAACCGTATTCATAGAATGGGACGCGGTATACAGGCGGGCAGAGTATGGGTTAATTGCTATCACCAATACCCCGCACATGCTGCATTTGGTGGCTACAAAAAATCAGGTGTAGGTCGGGAGACCCATAAAATGATGCTAGATCATTATCAACAAACTAAAAATATTTTAGTGAGCTATGACATTAATCCATTAGGATTTTTTTGATAATAAGATTATCCCGTCATTGCTAATTCATATTCATCTAAAGCCAGGTTTTCATGTGTTGGCAATTGGTTTTCTTTATATTGATCCTCAGTTGTCATTTTGTAGCTATCAAAGAAATTTATGATTTCGATAGGTAATGTCGATTCAACGCCTAATATGTTGTCATAATATTTTTTCATTTTCTTTGTGATTGTAATTAAAATCAAGCGTATTGTTGCTGGTTTATATGACGCTTTAATGACAAAAAATAATTAGAAATATACAGATTTATCTAAATCATAGAAACTGTTATAACTGCCAGTTATATTCTGAAATTTGGGACTCAAAGTTGGGTGACGGCATTCTGATGATATTAAATGTCGTTAACTTATCGCTATTTGCGTCGAAAAAATTATTAAAATATGACAAATGGGGTGCGGAATGTCGGGTCAACAAAGACCTGTTTAGATTAACTGGCTATCGTTAGAAAACGACTACATCCCTGACCTAAAGAGAGGGATGGTCTTGTGACTCAGTTTGATAAAAGGGGCGGGTCTACGCCTTAGGAATATACGCCCCGAAATTAGCCTGAATGTTTGCTGGAATTATACAAAATGTATACGAGCATGTACTGTATTTCCAATTCCCTGGTACTCAACCGAAGAAAAACTTAATTTATTGGCAATGGCAATGCCTCTACCATGGTTGTCCATGACACGGTTGGGGTCAAAATTCATGTAGTTTTCCCAATCAAAGCCATTGCCTTCATCCGTGATTATAATTTCAATATAATCCGGGTAACGATGGAAATTAATATTGGCTTTTTTACTTTTATGTTCCGCTTGTTGCAGGCGGTTTTGAATTTCTTCTGTCCATGTGCCATTGGTATTTAATATGGATTTCTCATGGTATGTAATATCCAGGTTACCATGTTCAATGGCGTTTATCATCAGCTCTGTAAGACCCATAACAATATGACCAGGTTCAGGACAGGCATTTGATAGTAACGAGGCAATTGAACGCGCCTCTTGCAGCGTTTGAAATTCAAACTTTGCTGAGGTAAGCATCCCCATGGTTAGATTATTTTGTTCAAGATTGTTTTGTATTTCTATCACGCGGGCATAATCGCTCACTGCCGTTTTAACCACAGATAAAAGAATCTCTTCATCAAAAGGTTTTGTTAAGTAGTAGTAAGCGCCGGCATTGATGCCTTCAGCAATATCAGCTACAGTTGCCTTTGCAGTTTGAAAAATAACGGGGCAGTATTGCAGAACAGGGTGTTGTTTTATTTTGTTTAATACCTCCATGCCATCCAGGTTAGGCATCATTCTATCAAGTAAAATGGCATTGAAGGCAGTGGGCGATTTTTGTAATATTTTCCATGCAATATCACCGTCTTCTGCTGTGGTGATTTTATAGGTATCATCAAGATATTCAGACACGATTTCCAGATTTAATATTTCATCATCAACGATTAGAATATGTGCTTGATTATTTTCCATGATCCGTTATATTTTTATTGGGTAATTGAGCGGGAGATGCCTTAGCATCTATAAATTATATATGAAAACAATAAAAAAGGCAGTTGAAATTGCAAAACTGGGAAGTCCTGTTTTAAGGCAGCAGGCGAATAAAGTAGAGGCATTATCTTCGTGTCTGATAACCAAGGTTGTTGAGGATATGTTTAATGTATTGTCTGAATCTAACGGTGTAGGTCTTGCTGCACCACAAATATCAGAATCATGGTGTATAGTTATTATTGCCTCTAAGCCTTCAAAGCGTTATCCATTGGCACCTGCAATGCTGCCTGTGGTGATGCTTAACCCCGGTTTCAAAGTGTTGTCGGAGCAAATAAAAAAAGATTGGGAAGGCTGTTTAAGCATTCCAGGGATTAGAGCCTTGGTTCCCCGATATGAAAAGATAAAAATCAGTTATTCAGATCAACAAGGTGATGAACATGAACTTTTGGCTGATGGCTTTGTGGCACGTATTTTTCAACACGAATATGATCATTTAAACGGTTTGGTTTATCTTGATCGTGTAGAAAATAATCAGGATATTATTTCCGAAGAAGAATTTCAGAAAATGATGCGTAAATAAGTCGCCCGGGTTAGATTTTTGTGTAAAAAACTAACCCGACAGTTTATTAATATAGCGTGTTATTCGTATTGAAATATAAGGTTTAATTAATTCGTATGCCTATTTCTCCCCCCGCACTTGCCTTAACCGCACAGAACTTAAATTCCGGGATTTTAGCGGATGGATCGAGCGCTTCATTGGTAATCAGGTTAGCGCTGGCTTCATTGTAGCAAAATGCCATAAACATAGCGCCACGTTGTATCCCCATATCTGCACGTGCATAAGCCGTTACTTTACCCCGTCTGGATTCAATGGTAATGGTACCGCCTGCCTCAACTCCTAAAGTATTAAGGTCTTCTGGGTGCAGCGTTACAATGGGATCAGGCTCAAGTGCATCCAAAGTTGCTGAGTGACGTGTCATGCTGCCTGTGTGCCAATGTTCTAACTGACGACCGGTGATGAATATTAATGGATATTCGGTATCGGGCATCTCATCTGCGTGAATATAGTCTGCGGGTACAAAGCGACCTTTTCCAGATTCAGTTGGGAATCCATCGGTAAAAATAATCGGTTGACCGGGGTCGCCAACATTTTCTAAAGGATAGGTTAATGAATCTTCATTTTCCAATCTGTCCCAGGTCATACCGGCAATACTTGTCATGGCCAGACGCATTTCATTGAAGACATCTTCAGGTCCCTGGTAATTCCAGTCACAACCTAGACGGTTAGCTATCTCCTGAATAATCCATAAATCTTGTTTAGCTTCTCCGGGCGGGTTAACAGCTAGTCGCCCCATCTGTACACGTCTATCGGTATTAGAGAATGTACCGTCTTTTTCATAGAATGCAGACGCGGGTAAAATAACATCTGCAAATCCTGCTGTTTCAGTCAGAAAAATATCTTGTATCACTAAATGATCTAAGGCTGCAAATGCTTGGCGAACATGATTTTGGTTAGGGTCAGACATCGCCGGGTTTTCACCTTCGATGTACATACCAAAGACTTGTTTATCCAGAATCGCATGAATCATTTCTACAGTGGTTAAGCCGCGTTCAGGATCAAGTTCTACGCCCCATAGTTTTTCAAATTTAGCTTGGTTTTCAGGGTCTTCAACGGGTAGGTAGTCGGGATAAACCATAGGGATTAAACCCACATCCGATGCCCCCTGGACATTGTTTTGCCCTCGTAGAGGGTGCAGACCCGAGCCTGGCTTTCCTATTTGCCCGGTCATTAATGCCAGTGCAATCAGGCAGCGCGCATTGTCTGTACCGTGAATATGTTGAGAAATTCCCATACCCCAAAAAATCATTGAGCTATTAGATGTGGCATATAATCGAGCAACTTCTCGCAGTGTTTCCGCATCAATACCGCAGATAGGAGCTACTTTTTCCGGGCTGTAATTCTTTAAATGCGCACACATTTGCTCAAAATCTTCAGTATATTTTTTAATATAGTTATCATCTTGCAGGCCTTCTTCAAGAATAATGTGCATGATGCCATTGAGCATGGCAACATCGGTATCTGGACGGAACTGAAGTACATGAGATGCATATTTTGCAATATCAGTACGATTAGGATCCATTAATATGATTTTGGTACCTTTTTTAGCGGCATTCTTCATGAATGTAGCGCCCACAGGGTGGTTTACTGTCGGGTTAGAACCAATAATAATGATAACTTCAGCTTTACTGACATCGGATACAGGATTAGAGACTGCGCCAGAACCTAAACATTCCAATAATGCAACCACAGACGAAGCATGACAAAGACGGGTACAGTGATCGATATTATTATTACCAAACCCGGTACGGATCAATTTCTGGAATAAATACGCTTCTTCGTTACTGCCTTTCGCAGAACCTAAACCGGCTAAGGCTTTTTTACCTTTTTCGTCCCGAATTTTTTTCAGACCATTAGCCGCAAAATCCAAGGCTTCTTCCCAGGTGGCCTCACGGAATATACCATCCAGATCATTAGGGTCTAATAGTTCAGTGGTTTTTACCACCCCTTCCCGTCTGATTAAGGGTTTGGTCAATCTGAGCGGGTTATTGATGTAGTTAAACCCATAACGTCCTTTAACACAAAGGCGGTAGTGGTTGGTATAGCCATCACGCCCTTCGGTATATAAAATTTTGTCGTCTTTAACATGATATTTAATTAAACAACCGACACCACAATAAGGGCAGGTTGAGTCAACGGTTTTATCTGCAATTTCCAAACCTACATTATTTGCCGGCATTAACGCACCTGTTGGGCAGGCTTGTACGCATTCACCACAGCCCACACAGCTACTGGCTGCCATTGGATCGGCAATATCAAAAACAATTTCTGAGTGTGATCCGCGATTTGCGTAACCAATCACATCATTCATTTGTTCTTCACGACAGGCACGTAAACAGCGGGTACATTGGATACAGGCATCCATATTAACGCTTATCGCCGGGTGAGAATTATCAGCAGCGGGTTGGTTGCGCGATTCAAAGCGGGGTTTACCCACGTTAAGTTTTTTAACCCACTGGTCTAATTCAGAATCAAGTTTGTACGGTGATTCAGCTTGCTCTGGCATATCGGATTTTAATAATTCCAATACCATTTTTTGTGATCTAGTGGCTCGCTCGCTGGCCGTTTGAACTTTCATGCCTTCCGTTGCCACACGGCAACAGGAAGGGGCAAGCGTTCTTTCGCCTTCAATTTCGACCACACAGGCGCGACAGTTGCCATCGGCACGTAAACCTTCTTTATAGCAGAGGTGAGGGATTTCTGTGCCTAAGCGTTGCGCTGTTTGAATCAGGGTTTCGCCTTCAAATGCGGAAACTTCTTCACCATCCAGTGAAAAATTGATTGTTTTTTGGTTCATGTATTCTGGGTTTGCAGCCATGATTAATCTCTTCTTAACTGGTTTGGGTTAATTCGTCTGGAAAGTATTTGATGACACAGCGCATCGGGTTAGGAGCTGCCTGCCCTAAACCACAAATGGATGCATCCACCATGACGGTAGATAATTCTTCCAGTAATTCGGTATCCCAGACTTTTTGTTCCATCAGCGTAGCTGCTTTTGCAGTACCGACTCGGCAAGGTGTACACTGACCACAGGATTCTTCTTCAAAGAACTTCATGGCATTAAGTGCAAGTTGTTTGGCGCTGTCCTGAGTTGAAAAAACAATCACAGCAGCTGAACCAATAAAACAGCCGTATTGGTTTAAGGTATCAAAATCCATAGGGATGTCTGCCATAGCTGCAGGTAACATACCCCCTGAAGCGCCACCCGGGAAATAGCCGTAGAACGCATGTCCTTCAAGTATACCACCGCAGTATTCTTCAATTAACTCGCGCATGGTGATACCGGCAGGGGCTAAATGTACACCCGGTTTATTAACACGACCTGAGATAGAAAAAGAGCGCAGACCTTTGCGATCATGGCGACCATAAGAGGCAAACCAGTCAGGACCTTTTTCTATAATATCTCTTACCCAATAAACAGACTCCATATTATGTTCTAAGGTGGGTCTGCCAAATAAACCCACTTCGGCTAGAAAAGGCGGTCTTAGTCGAGGCATACCGCGTTTACCTTCGATAGATTCAACCATTGCTGATTCTTCACCACAAATATAAGCACCCGCACCACGACGTAAATAGATGGGGGGCATTTTATAAATGTTAGACGGGGGATTGTTTTGAAAATTAGCAATTTCCTGGGTTAAGGCTTCTCTACAAGCTGCGTATTCATCACGTAAGTAGATGTAAATTGCATCACAACCCACGGTTAAAGCAGCAATCATCATACCTTCTAAAAAACGGTGGGGATCTTGTTCTAAATAGTGTCTGTCTTTAAAGGTGCCGGGCTCACCTTCATCAATATTAACTGCCATCATGCGAGGTGCTGAAAAACTATTAACGATGCGCCATTTTCTACCCGCAGGGAAACCCGCTCCCCCTAGACCACGTAAGCCAGAGTCTTCCATTTTTTTCATAACGGATTCAGCGCTTATCTTGCCTTCAATTACTTTTTTAAGTGTTTGGTAACCACCATCTGCTTTATATTGTTCCATGCTGATATAGTCAGTCATGGTATCTTTGATTTCGTTATTATTAACCGCAGTTGTGACTGATTCAGCCGTCGCCTGGTGAATAGGATTTTGACCCACAACAGCCACAGGTGCATGTTGGCAACGACCCACACAAGGGACTTTTTGAACACGTACTTTGTCGCTAAGTCCCTCTTCTAATGCATCAATCAGAGGGTGTGCACCTGCCATTTCACAGGATACAGATTCACAAACACGAACCGTTAAGGTGGGTGGTGCTGTTTGTCCTTCTTTAACCACATCAAAATGATGATAAAAAGAGGCAACCTCAAACACTTCAGCGGGTGAGAGGTTCATCTCATGCGCTAAAGCAACAAGATGTTTCGAAGAAATATGTTGGTATTGATCTTGTATTTTATGTAAATGTTCAATCAATAAATCCCTTTGCCGTGATTCATCCGTTAAAAGCGCTTGAATCTCTTCTAAAGCAGTAAGATCAACCGCATGGCCTTTGGGACCTCTACGTTTTTTTCTTTTGATCTGATCGGGTGATATTGTTATTACTGCCACACGTATTTCCTCAAGTTATTGGGTTTATATATCGATCTGTTGTCGTGCTAGAGATAAAATTACAGAATTATGACAAACTTTTCAAACTTTACCGTAACTAATACATTATTATCAAGTCATCATTTGTTTATAATATCATCATTTTAAATGATATTAATAGGTGCTAATATTGTAATGTGAAGAATTAAACTTAGTATACTATTTACTTAGTGAAACAGTAGGGAATTATGTTGAACCCAAATCATTTGTTAACATTTGCTATGGTTGCCCGATTAAAGAGTATTACTAAAACGGCAGAATTTTTACATTTAGGACAACCTGCAGTTTCAGGGCAATTAAAGTTATTACAAGATTTCGTTGGTGAGCCTTTATATAAAAGGAAAGGCCACCAAATTGAATTAACACCAGCGGGTGAAGGCTTACTTGAATATGCCAACAGAATGGATAAGGATTTAAAGCAAGCGATGGAATATGTCCGTAGTTTAAAACAGATTCATGCAGGACGCTTACGAATTGTTTCTACTATGACCATAGCCAGTTATTATTTACCGCAGCTTGTGGTGCAGTTACAAACCAGGCATTCGGGGGTACAAGTCTCTATGGAAACAGGAAATACAATGGAAATTATAGAGAAAATGCCCGATTTTGATTTAGGCTTTGTTGAAGGCCCGGTGGAAATGAAGGGTTTGCCGAGTCATTATGAGGTGATTCCATGGCAGGATGATGAAATTGTTTTGGTGCTACCAAAAGACCATCTGCTGGCAAAACAATACCCGGAAAGTGTCCCTTTAGATGTGTTTACTCAACATCAGGTGATATGGCGAGAGGCGGGGTCGGGTGCCAGAATAGCAGTAGAAAAAGCACTTCTTGAAGCCGGTATTGTTGCACCGGTTAATATTGAGGTAACAGGCGTCTCAGGTATTAAAGAAGCGGTTAGGGCGGGGTTAGGTATTGGTTTTTCTTCTTCGCAAGCTTTAAGAAATGAACGGGAAGGTTTGGTTGCCCGGCGGATTAACCCGCCAAAGGGCTTGATTTGGCATTTGAATATAATTACCCCTAAACTCATTATGCAGTCTAGAGTGACTAAGGCATTTATTGTATTGTGTTTGTCTAACTAGGACGTTGTTTGGGTGCTGATTTTTAATAATGTTAAAATTTAAGGTGAACTTACTGATATTGCGCGTGGGTGTTGCTTCTAAATAATATTATTTTTTACCATGACCAGATCAACTGAACAACCCGGTTGTTGTTTAATACTGAGTTGGTCGATGCAAAAACTTGTTTTTGCACGCCGGGGGGACTTTTATTTTTTCCATTCTGTTATGAGTTTTTGTTCAATTGATTTAAAGTCATAACCCGAATCTGTGCGCATCAAGCCTTTGTTAAACATCATGGTGCCTACAAAAATCAAAATGATACCTGATAACTGAAAAAATCGCTGCGTTGCAGCGGCTGAAAAAAGCCGGGTTAAATACCCAAAACTGAATAGAGCGGGTAGGGTGCCTAATCCAAATAAAGTCATGATTTTTGCACCTATTAAGGGATCACTGCTACCTGCTGCCATAACATACATGGCTTGAAGTGGCCCGCAACCAAGCAAGAAACCGGTAAAAAATCCGATAAATAAAGGACTGCGTGAGCGATTTCTATGCTTGATGGCAAAATTGGCTAGAGTTTTTGGTTGCTTAATTCGAATATGTTTTAAAACTGTGAATATATTCAACATATTTAAGCCAAACAGAATCAAAAATCCTCCGGCAGCCAGATTAGTGATGCCCTGCATAAAAGGCGTAATACTTATTATTGAACCCAACCACCCGAACAGAGCACCGAACATGGCATATGAGAGTGTCTTGCCCAGTCCGTATAAAAAATGTGATAACCCGGAGGATTGCTGCTGTTCGGTATCTTTTGCGCTATAACTGATGACAAAACCACCACACATACCGATACAATGTAATCCGGTAATCAATCCAACCAGAAAAATCATACCATCGCTTAAATGGGTGTTCAGGTCAGGTAAAGTCAATTGGTGGGATAGTTTTCGTGCGCCAATCATCACCACCACAATCAAAATAACAGCCACTAAGGCGAGGAGCAATTTTAACCAGAGAGGTTTACCGTTTGGTTCTTGCGATACTATGGGATAACCACTTGCCTCAATGACTTGTTGTATTTCTTCAAGACTGATTTTATCGTCATCAAAACGGATATTAACCGATCCAGAGGAATAATCAGCGCTAAGCTGTTCCACACCGTCTAATTGGGTCGCTGCGGTTTTTATAATCGTTTCACAACCGCTGCATTGCATTCCCGTAACATTGAGTTTTACTTGCTGCATTTTTTCACCCGATGATGATTTAGAATTAATCCCCGTCAGCATATAACAAAATTGTAATATTGTTGTGAAAAATTAGTGATGTATACTGTGGCGAGGATTTTGTCCTTTTGCCATCGCCCAATGATGCGGTTGGTTTAGTTGACTTGACTTTAGGAATGCGGATCTAATAAAATCCGAAATTGAACCCATTATATCAGTTGGTAACAAGCAATACCTACGCCAAAAATTACGCCATTTCAGCATAAATCCTACCGAGTTCTAACGTTGAACTGTACGTTCGCTTCCCCCTTTTTCTGTCCACCGAGAAATCCCCCGCATCGTGACGCGCCCAGTTATTGCCAGTGTTGCTTCAATGATTAATTCTAACGGGTTCATAGTCCTTGAACATA
>CAYMPX010000006.1:0-23161 GCA_964392135.1 uncultured Methylomarinum sp. | reverse complement strand
GATACGGTAAAGGATACGGTAAAGGATACGGTAAAGGATCAAAAAATCAGCGTTGATGCGGTTTATACCGTTATCTCACAAGCGCGACTTTTTGATGAGTTAACCGCAGGTGTTAAAGTGATACTGAAAAGAACAGCCAATGAAAATCAGTCTCATCCTTTTCAAGTATTAAATTGGCAACCAATAGTTCAAGAACTCTCATTGTTTAATGATGAGTCAAGTCATGGAGTGAGTAACCGAATAAGATGAACCTAAGCGCACAAATTGATTTTAATATAAAACATTTTTTTCAGTGGTGGGCTCGGGGACTTGCTTATTGGCTGCCGGAAAAAATCAAACCTTTATTTAGTGAATCTTTACACGCCATTTTTTTAACAGTAATGGATGGGACGCTAACGTTTAAGTTAATTGATGAAGGTCAAGAGCAAGTCATCGCTCAGTTGGATTTGAGTGGGGCGACAGCTGAAAACTTTCAGCAATTGCGTTTAGAGCATGAAGTCTTGCAAAAAGCACGTTATATACTCCGCCTACAGCCTAAACAAGCGATTAAGAAAATACTGTATTTACCTTTCGCAGCAAAAGAGAATCTGCAGCAAGTGATTACGTTTGAAATGGATAAATACAGCCCTTTTAATGCAGATCAGGTTTATTTCTCGGTAAAGCTTTTGGGTAGAGAGGTGAATGGACAGATTAAAGTCTTGCTGGTGTTAACACCGAAGGAAACACTGGACTCTATTTATCAGCAATTAAAAGCGCTGGAAATATACCCTGATTTTGCTGATTATGAGCAAGCTGCAAATAATTATAGTGATGATTTGGCACCTTATAATTTACTGCCTGAATGGGATGTGCCTGTAAAAAATAAAGTGACATGGGTTTTAAGCTGGTTTTTTAGCGTTGTTTTGTTGATATTAACATTTGCTGTTTCAGTCTTTCCAGTTTGGCAGGCGGGTCAAACAGTTGAATCACTAAGACTGCAATTAAAGCAGTTAGGCAAAGCGACCCGCCAGGTACAAAATCAGCAATTAGAAATAGATGGTGTGATTGAAGAAACGGTTCGCTTGATAAAGGTAAAACAGAATTCGCCTTCCATGACAGAATTAATAAATACTTTAACTCTGTTAATACCTATTGATACATGGCTAACGCACCTTAAGTACAATGATGGGCAATTACAAATTCAAGGACAATCGCCGGCAGCATCCGCATTAATCGGTCTGCTGGAAGCATCTGCATTATTTAGTAATGCACGGTTTGTCTCTCCCCTGACGCAAGATAAAAGAACAGGAAAGGAGCGCTTTCAAATTAGTGTTGATATCAATGTTGAAGCCGGTGATAACAATGAATGAGTTAATGTATCAGCGTTGGATATCACTCGGATTACTGGTCGTCACTTTATTGTTAGTGGTTTTCATAGTCATCATGCCGCTAGTGTCTGCAGGGCTGGATTATCACCAACAAAAACAGGAATTAGTTTTCAGGTTACAGCGAGCTCAACAGCTGGTCGCTAGAAAAGACCAGGTGAAGGATGATATTCAGCAAATTAAACGACAATATCAACAGCAAAATTATTTTAGTACCTCTTCCACGGTTGCACTTGCCTCGGCCAATTTACAGAAGTTTATTAAATCGGTTATTTCTCAAGCGGGAGGACAATTAACCAGCACTCAGGTATTACCCAGTAAAAATGAAGATGGCTTTAATCGCGTCACGGTTAAAGTCAGGATGTCAGGTGATATAGAGGTTTTGCGAAATGTGTTGTATGAGACCGAATCCTCAGTACCTCTTATGATCGTTGACCAGATAGATATACGTCCGGTACGGGGTAAACGTAATCGTAAAACACGAAAAATAGAACCCGGTAATAAGCTTAATATTAATTTTCAAGTGACAGGGTTTATGAGGAGAGATAATCATGAATAACCGCGGATTAACCTGGCTGGTTGGTGCGTGTGGCGTACTTCTGGTTATTTTATTGATGGAATGGATGATTATCGGGGTGTCAAAAGACCCATCTGTTGAGGTGTTGCCTGATGTTAAAGAGGCACAAACAGCAACTATAGAGTTACCAAAATTAAGCATAGATAAGCCCTCTGTAGATAGTTATGTGGCTATGGTTGAAAGCCCTTTATTTATAGAAGGCCGAAAACCTGTCGTTAATGAGGAAACTATGGTCACTAATCAACAGATTGGTAAAATAGATGATTTGAGTTTAGTCGGGATTTATTCTATTGAAGGTCAGGTAACGGCTCTTTTTAAGCAACAAGGTACGGTTAATGAATCATTAAAGAGAGTAGAAGGCGATGATGTTTCGGGTTGGCGAATAAAACAGATACAGCCAGATAAAGTTATTTTTGAACAAGCAGGAAAACAGCAAACCATGATGTTACGAGCGCTAAAGATAAAGCCAAAAGTTAAGAAAAAGCCTAGGACTAGAATTAACCCTTTCACGAAAAAACCAATAAACCCTTTTGCACAAAAGATAAAGAAGACCTTAGAAAAATAATATGATTAAGAGCAAAAGATGTGGTTCCTATATTTGGATTTTGAGTCTGTTTATTTCCGGGTGTGAATTAATAGGGCCTAAGTTACATGAAAAAATTCCTTTAGAATCGCTAGAACAAATTAATAAAATTGAAACCCCGCAGGTTATTTATCAGGAATTAAGTAATCAAAGTGCTGGAATAGATGGCAAGCAGACAAAAATTGAATTGTATCCTGGGACGGGAAAATTTATTGCTCAAAAAGCGAAAGGTATATCGCGTGATCCTTTGGGAAAAGCTGAATACAGTTTAAATTTTGATGATGCAGATTTGAGTGAAGTGGTTAAAGTTATTTTGAGTGATATTCTGGCTGAAAATTATCTATTAAGCCCGAAAGTGTCGGGTAAGGTGACATTACAAACATCCCGACCATTAACTCGGAGTGAGCTGTTACCTACACTGGAAATGTTACTACAAATTAATAATGCGGCCTTTGTTTATAATGATGGGCTGTATCAAATTAAACCAAAGACTGAGGCTCTAACGGGCAGTGCCTTTACCGCGTATAAGCAATATAAGCAAAAATTACCTGCCGGTTATCAGGTGAGAGTGGTACCGGTTAGAAATGTTGCTGTGGATGAATTAGCTGAAATTATTAAGCCATTAATGCAAGATAAAAATATTCTGCATATCGATAGCAAGAGAAATATGATGCTAATTGCAGGGTCAACCGCTGAATTAGCGCGAGCAATGGAGATGGTTGATGTATTTGATGTTGATGTGATGAAGGGACGGTCATTTGGCTTGTTTACATTACAAAACGTAGGTGCCGCTAAAATGATTGACGAATTAGAGTTGGTCTTTAGTCAAAAAAATACGGATTCGGGTAAATCTTTTTTTCAATTTATGGAAATTGAGCGATTGAATGCCATCCTTGCGATTACCCATCAAGCAAAATATTTAAAGGATATTGAACGCTGGATATTAAGGCTGGATCGGGCGAATAATTCAGCTGGAGGTGGCGTGAATGTCTATCGCGTGCAACATGTTGATGCCATAGAGCTGGCTGCAACATTAAATGAAATTTTTAGTCAGAATAGGACATCCAACCGTTCTGCTTCTGTTGCATCGGGACGGAAAACGGTTAGGGTCACTAACAAAAAACAAAAAGATAAAAATACATTCAAGGCAGCCAAAACTAGAGCGGGTTCTGCCATCGCAGATGTGGGTGATGTCAGAATCATTGCGGATGATGTGAATAATGCACTGATTATCGTAGCAACAGCACAGGATTATACCCGGATGCAACCGGTGATTAAACAGCTGGATGTGATGCCATTGCAGGTGTTGATTGATGCCACCATTGTGGAAGTGACGTTAACCGATGAACTAAAATATGGGATTAAATGGTTTTTAACGCATAATAATAGCGGTAAGAATGCGATTAGTTCAAATCAGGGGGGGAGATTTACTGATGCTCTTGCGACTGCAGCCGGGGTGGCATCAGGTGGTTTTGGCTATGCTTTTGTTAGTAATTCGGGTGCTATTGGTGCGGTATTGGACGCTGCAGCAACAGATAATAAAGCGAATGTTATTTCTTCGCCTTCGCTCATGGTTTTGAATAACCATGAGGCGACTATTCAGGTGGGAAAAGAAGTTCCCATCCTGTCATCAGAATCGACAAACACCAATGGTGGCGCAAACCCTGTGATAACCAATACCATTCAAATGCGAGATACCGGGATTACCTTAACCATTAAGCCAAGAGTGAATGCCAATGGTTTGGTGATTATGGATATTAACCAGAAAGCAGATGATGTTATTGAGGTATCAACATCCGGTATTAATTCACCCTCGTTTCAAAAACGGCAAATACAAAGTACCGTCGCCGTACAAAGTGGTGAAACCATTGTTTTAGGTGGATTGATTAGTGAAACCGATACCTTTAATCAAAATGGTATTCCTTTGTTACATAAACTACCCTGGATAGGTGCTTTATTTGGGGAAACAGTCAAAAAAAATAATAAAACAGAGCTGGTGGTATTGATAACGCCACGTGTTATTAAAACCCGTCAGTCTGCCCGTTTAATAACCCTTGAATTTAAACGTAAGTTATCGGGTATATATCAGGAACTAAAGAATATAGATTGAGTGAATATGTTATCAATACAATGATCCATAAATACATAGAAAGAATATTAAGAGCAAAAGTTTACGATGTCGCGGTAGAAACACCGCTGGATTTTGCGCGTTCATTGTCTGCTCGATTAGATAATAAAATTTATTTAAAACGGGAAGACTTGCAACCGGTGTTTTCTTTTAAATTAAGAGGCGCGTATAACAAAATAGCATCTTTGAGTGAAGAGGAGCGAAACAAAGGAGTCATTGCAGCATCCGCAGGGAATCATGCCCAGGGTGTGGCTTTGTCTGCTAAAAAACTGGGTATTAAGGCTTTAATTGTGATGCCTAAAACCACCCCGGAAATAAAAGTTAAAGCGGTTAAAGGCTGGGGTGCAAAAATTGTTTTATTTGGTGACTCTTACGATGATGCCTGCAGGCATGCACTAGCGATAGCGAAAGAAAAAGGTATGAGCTTTGTTCACCCCTATGATGACCCCGAGGTTATTGCTGGACAAGGGACTATAGCCATGGAAATCCTGAGACAAAAAACCGGTGCTTGTGATGCCATTTTTGTACCTGTGGGGGGGGGAGGATTAATTGCGGGGATTGCCGCGTATGTGAAATTTGTGAGTCCCCGCACTAAAATCATTGGGGTAGAGCCTGATGATGCCGACTGTCTTAATCGTGCGTTGCAGGCGAATCAACGCGTAATCATTAAGCAAGTCGGATTGTTTGCTGATGGGGTTGCGGTTAAACAAGTGGGAAGTGAGCCGTATAAATTAGCTCGGAAATATGTTGATGAAGTAGTCACCGTCAGTACCGATGAAATTTGTGCGGCAATTAAGGATATTTTTGATGATACCCGCTCAGTGGCAGAACCGGCAGGTGCTTTAGCGGTTGCAGGATTAAAGAAATATGTTGAACAGAATGCGATTAGTCAACAAACACTGGTGGCAATAGAAAGCGGTGCAAATGTTAACTTTGACCGTTTGCGTTATATTGCCGAGCGCACCTTAGTGGGTGAACATAAAGAAATTCTTCTGGCTGTGACTGTTCCGGAAGTACCCGGTAGTTTTTTAAAGTTTTGTAAATTACTGGGTAAACGCCATATTACCGAATTCAATCATCGTTACTTTAATAGTCAAGTCGCGCAGGTTTTTGTCGGTATTTCCTGTAGTGGTCAACAAGCGGACAGGGATGCGTTGATTACTCAGCTTGAAAATGAAGGTTTTACTGTGATTGATATGACCTTAAATGAACTGGCTAAAGATCATGTGCGCTATATGGTGGGAGGACATGCACCACGAGAGTTAGGCGAAATTGTCTATAGTATTCAATTTCCAGAAAGACCGAGAGCGCTGGTTAAGTTTTTAGCGGCTTTAGGCAGTCGCTGGAATATTAGTATGTTCCATTATCGTAATCATGGGGCCGCATTTGGCAAAGTATTAATGGCTTTGCAAATGCCAGAATCCGAGCGTGAAGAATTTCAGTTGCGACTGGATAAGTTAGGTTTTGAATATAAGGAAGAAACCAGTAACCCGGCCTACAAGGTTTTTATTGGTGGTAGCGAGTGAGTAATCTGCAGGCGCATCCGCCCTTCGGCGCGTGTGGCATAAGATTAAATTGAATAGATGTCAAGCCGCATAATTAAAGTATCTCCCACCTGCGCCGTTTCGTACCTTCGTCCTTGAACCGGAGGTTCAAGTGGAGGCATCATCAGTACATCGGGCTTCCCGAAAAACAGGCATGCACTCTAATACTGGAGTCAGCTTCCGGGGTAAAAACAGGTTCAGGAAACACCCGGTATTTATCGAACGCTGCAGGAGATACAGGTGTATATTCTAACTGGATTTAAAGATTTTCTAAAACATTTTCTATTTTATGACGCAAATTAGCCAAGCGATCCGATATATTATCTTTTGCAGCAGGGGTGTTATGCGTTGAATGACGTAACTCGTGTGTCAGGTTTAGGGCTGCCATTACCGCAATTCTATCCGCACCGCTCACTTTACCTGAGTCACGAATAGTGCGCATTTGATCATCTAATGCCTGGGCAGAAAGCAATAATGACTCTTGTTCATTTTCAGCACATGCAATTTTATAATCTTTGCCTAAAATTTTAATGAGCACCGGTTTTAATTGCGTGTTTTTACTCATGAGCCATGTTCCATCGATTTTAAACGCGTAATCATTGCTTCTACACGGGTTCTGGCGATCGTGGTTTTTTCCAGTAATTTTGCTTTTTCTTTGACCAGTTCATTCTGTTTGGTCTTTAAACTATTATTTTCAGTTTTAATTGAATTGTATTTTTCAATTAGTATATCCAGCTTTTCTTCTAAATCTTTTAGTTCGCTTGAGGTGTCTTTTTCTAAATCGGACATAAGGTGATATTTAAATAATTCAGGTGATAAACGGTGTATCTCATGCTTCCTTATTGGAATTTATGACCCTGAAAACAATAGCATAAAATTCCTGTGCATTATCGAATAATGGTAGCATAAGCAGATTATTTTTTTTGTATTATCCGAAGTTTATGGCTTATCAGACAATTAGTAATATTTTTACCCGTAATGAAGCGGATTTAACCGCTTCAGAAGCGCATGGCCTGGCAACGGGCATGTTATGTATAGAGAATAAAATTGAAGTGGCGAGCTGGTTCGCTGAATTATTTCCAGATGATCTGCTGCTCAATAATGAAGATAAAACCACTTTGTTGGTACTTTTTGAGCAGACACGTCAATTACTGAATGAAGAAGATAATAGCTTCAGATATGATTTGTTTTTACCGGGAGAAGATGGGGACATCGGTGTACAGCTTGAGGCCGTACGTTATTGGTGTGAAGGATTCTTGTTTGGTGTTGGCTATACCCGCTCATCATCTGACTGGCCGGGTGAAACAGCTGAAATTATGAAAGATATTGTGGAGTTCACCAAGTTGGATTCAGAGGTAGGCGATGAGATGGATGAGGATGAGCGGGAAACTTATGAATCAGGACTTATTGAAATTCAAGAATATTTGAGAGTCGCTGTGATAATGATCAGAGATCAGTTTTTAGATAAAAGTAACGCACAACAAAGTAATCATTGAAATGAAGCAGAGCGAATTTAAAAGGCGTCGTAAAGCGTTAATGCAGCAAGTGGGTGAAGGTAATATTGCTTTAATCGCCAGTGCATCCAGTCAAACCCGTAACCGGGATGTTGAATTTCCCTTTAGACAAGACAGTGATTTTTATTATTTAACAGGGTTTAATGAAGCGAATTCATTAGCGGTCTTTATCCCCGGCAGAGAACAAGGTGAATACATCTTGTTTTGCCGCGAATTTGATGAGAAAAAAGCCTTGTGGGAAGGCGCTCATGCAGGGTTAGAAGGTGCAACCGCACATTATGATGCCGATGATTCTTTTCCTATCGATGATATGGATGAGATTTTACCCGGTATGCTGGAAAATAAAAGCAAAGTGTTTTATCCCATGGGGCGAGATAGCGAACTTGATCTCCAGATATTAGAATGGATAAGCAATATCAAAAAACAATCTCGCAATGGTGTTAATGCACCTGGGGAATTAGTTTTACTAGAGCATCTCCTGCATGAAATGCGGTTATTTAAAAGCGCGGCTGAACTGAGGCTTATGCGTAAAGCCGCAGAGGTATCCTGTCATGCACATAAACGTGTGATGCAGCAATGCAAAGCGGGCATGTATGAGTATCAGATTGAAGCAGAAATTGTGCATACCTTTATGCAACAGGGATTAAGGTATGTCGCCTACCCTTCAATCGTTGCCGGTGGAAAAAATGCCTGTATATTACATTATGTGGAAAATAAAGATCAATTAAAACATGGCGATTTGTTATTGATTGATGCGGGGGTAGAGTGCGACCACTATGCCGCTGATATTACCAGAACATTTCCGGTTTCAGGTGAGTTTAGTCTCGCTCAGAAGCAATTGTATCAACTGGTTTTAGATGCACAATACGCGGCTATTGAACAGATTCAACCTGGACTGCCCTGGAACCAGGCGCATGATATTTCGGTGAAAGTTTTAACTCAGGGCCTGGTCGATTTAGGGTTATTAAAAGGGCGGGTAGCAAAACTGATAGAAAATGAAGCCTATAAACAATTCTATATGCATCGAATTGGTCACTGGTTGGGGATGGATGTGCATGATGTTGGCGATTATAAGCTAGACAACGAATGGCGTTTGCTTGAGCCAGGAATGGTGTTAACCATAGAGCCGGGTTTATACATTCCAGAAAATTGTCAAACAGTGGAGACCAGGTGGCGCGGAATAGGTATCCGAATAGAAGATGATGTACTGGTTACTCAGCAAGGGCATGAAGTGTTAACAGATGCTGTGCCTAAAGAAATTAATGAAATAGAACGCTTAATGCAGGATCATTAAATGCAGCATGATTACGATGTTTTAATCGTGGGGGGAGGTCTGGCAGGAAACTGTTTAGCGCTTGCGCTAAAAGAGTCTGGTTTACATATTGCAGTGATAGAAGCCAATACCCGAAAGCAGTTGTATGACTCGCCAGCAGGCGATAGGGCGTTAGCTTTATCTGCTGGAACGATAAATCTTTTACAGGCCATTAATGTCTGGAAGGGGATTGAACCAAAGGCTACCGCTATTAAAGATATTCACATTTCAGATCAGGGGCATTTTGGTAAATCACGCTTGTCTGCTAAAAAACAGGGGGTTGATGCTTTAGGTTATGTGATTAGCGCCAGAGATATTGAAGATCATGTCGCTGGGTTAGTCGAACAAGCTGATATAACACAAATTTGTCCAGCCAGAGTGGTGGGGCTGATGTCGGGGTCTGAAACTGTTAATGTCAGTTTAAAGCAAAATGAACAATCGATAAACTTAACCGCTAAGTTATTAGTTGGCGCGGATGGCGGTCATTCCTCTGTACGCCGTTTATTAGATATTTCACAACAGCAGACCGACTATGGACAAACGGCATTAGTTACCACGGTTAAAACGGCATTACCGCATGGTAATGTTGCTTTTGAACGATTCACAGCGTCAGGACCTTTGGCAATGTTGCCGATTAATACGGATGAATGTTCAGTGGTGTGGACGCGAAGCTCTGAACAAGCCGATGATTTAATCTCCAGTAGTGAAGACGACTTTGTAGCGCAATTGCAAGCTTGTTTTGGTTATCCATTAGGACAGTTGACATTAACGGCGCCAAGACGCGCATTTCCATTACGTCTCATTCGTGCTGACAGTATGACTGCCGGTAGAACGGTGATTATTGGTAATGCGGTACATCAATTACATCCTGTTGCCGGGCAAGGTTTTAATTTAGGCTTGCGTGATGTTGTGCAATTGGCAGAGATGCTCATCAATCAACAACAAAAAAATGCGGATGTGGGCGATGCTCGTGTGTTACAGCAGTATGCAGAAGCACGACAAAAAGATCATGATCAAACCATACGCTTCACTAATAATGTGGTGAAGATTTTTTCCTCAGATTGGTTGCCTATGGCTGCCGCAAGAAGTATTAGTTTAGCGGTAATGGATCATCTTCCTTTTGCAAAATCTGCATTAGCAAGACATGCAATGGGGTTGGCAGGGCGACTGCCTAGAGTGGGACGCAGAAAATGACTGTAGTAGAAAAATTTGAAGTAATTATTGTTGGCGGAGGTATTGTTGGTGCGACTACCGCTTGCGCATTGGCACAGGGCGGGGTAAATGTCGCCTTACTGGATATGTTCAACCCGCAACGGCTATGGACGGATGATTCTGTTGATATTCGGGTCTCTGCATTAACCAAGGCCTCTCAGAATATTTTAGAAACCGTGGGTGCCTGGGAAGGCATGGTACAGCGAGGTGTGTGTCCATACAAAGATATGCGCGTCTGGGATGCGAAAGCCGATGGTGAATTACATTTTGACTGTGCCGATACCCTGTTTAATGAGCTAGGGCATATTGTAGAAAACCGGGTCACAGTGGCTGCTTTGTGGGATAAGCTAGAGACATTGTCTGCTGCCACCTGTATCAGTGATGCCAAAGTCTCAGCAATGCAAGAACTTGCTCAGGGGCGAGGTCTCACGCTTGAAGATGGACGGCAGTTTGAGGCAGATTTAATTATTGCGGCTGATGGCCGTGATTCAAAGTTACGCGCTATGGCGGGTATTGAGGTGACAGGTTGGTCTTATCTTCAAGATGGCCTGGTGGCGACGATTAGCACTGAAAACAGCCATCAGTTAACCGCATGGCAACGTTTTCTGGATGAGGGGCCGCTGGCTTTTCTGCCTTTAAGCAATGGCCAATGTTCTATTGTCTGGACATTAAAAACAGAAACAGCCAAAGCCTATTTACAACTCAGTGATGAAGATTTTCTGAATGAATTAGAACAGGCTTCAGCGGGACTGTTAGGTAAAATGTTAAAAACAGGACCAAGAGCCTCATTTCCTTTACGTTTTCAATATGCCAATAGCTATACTGACAGATCATTTGCCTTAATAGGGGATGCCGCTCATGCCATGCACCCTTTGGCTGGGCAAGGTGCAAATGCAGGGTTATTAGATGCGGCTGCATTAGCGGAATTAGTGATTAAATCCAGGCAAGCCGGCAGACCATTATCCAGTCACAAATATTTACGTCAATATGAGCGCTGGCGTAAGGGCGATAATTTATTAATGATGTCCAGTATGGATGTGATTAATAAAACCTTTGCAGCAAAGGCTGTGTCTTTGATTTCTTTGCGATCAACAGCGATGAATGTGATCAACAATACCCCGTTATTTAAAGCAATGTTTAATGACCATGCCATGGGATTAAGAGATGATTTGCCGATACTAGCAAAAAAACAGGCTTGTTGGTAGTACCATTTGCATGGTATATCTGATATTTTGCTGGTTAACAATAAAAATGAGGAGAAATGATGGCAGAATTATTATTTGTTTTAGTCACAGTGTATGTTGTTTATGTTGTGCATACGGTGCTTTATAGTGACCGGGAAAAAAAATCAGAAACCTTCGCTAAAAAAGCCAAGGCATCAGGGGAAATAGTTAGCAAAAAACATGATGTGACGCGTGCTGTTAAAGCAGAAAAACAGGCGGTTAAAAAGACAATACCGATAAAAGCCAAGGTTAAAGCTAAAGCAACTGCAACTGTTAGAACGGTACGACACCCGGAAACAGGTGAGGAAGCAAAGATAACAAGTAATTACCGCATGACTAAACGCTGGATTAAAAAGGCATTGGTAACAGAAGGATTGTTGGATAAAGTATACAAAATTAATGAAATCGATGATGTCGCCAAAGTAAAAATTACCAAGGCATTAGATAAGTTGAGTAAAATGGACAAGTACCAGTAAAGATTAATAACACCCGAATCTTGCGTGTCTTTTACTCCTGCGAGCAAGACACTCTCGTCTTTAGGCGATTGTGTCTTGAAGGTGAAAGTTTAGCGTATCATCTTTTTAGAAAGTGATAATCATGTCCATAGAGACGGCAACCTGGTCGTTTTCTGCACCATTGTCGTAAGCAAAACCGGCACCGTTAGTATCAGCCCAGTCATAACGCACTTCTGGTCGAAATTTTAACCAGGCTATCGGTGAATAATTAACACCTGCAGAAACAGCATAATAGTTAGCACCAAACCCAGAGATACGACCGTCACTGTCGCTAAACCATTCGGCTCGTAAACCTGCGCTAAATTGGTCGTTGATGTCGTAAGTGAGGTATTGGTTAATTCCAAACCAGTCAGCATTATCACCGGGAGCAGCGCCGTCTTCAGTAATGCCCAGATCATGTTGGAACACATAATGCCAGCTGTCATTAATGTCATGAGTCAGTACGATACTATACATAGTGGTGTTTTGATTAATAGAGTCATTACCATTTTCACCGCTAATTAATGACACTGCTACGCCTGTTCTTTCATCATCACTGGTCCAGTTGGCTCCCCCAAGGAAACTCCAGTCGCCCCCGTTTTTATCGAAATTATCCCAGCCTGTTACCGCACCACCCGATACCGATAGATTATCATTGACCTGGTAAGTCAGCAACGCGCCGCTCTGAGTGAACGGTTCGCCGTAAAGCATGGTGTAAGCATGTGAATAAAAGAAATTATCCGGTGCAGTAACGACTTCATAACCAATAATAGTGTAAAAATGACCCACTTTTGCTGTCAGACCGTTACCAATGGGCGCATATATTTCTGCATATGCTTGTGGAAAAGCAACATCGTATTGGTTAAATGTTTTATTACCTGTCGAACCTAGAATTTGATTGTCAAAACCCGTTGCCTGGGTTTTGTTGGCATCAGTACCAAATAAAAAATCAACGCGCCCGCCTATTTGCCACTCTTGACTGTCGGTGTCTATGGCACGTTCAATAAAAAGATTAAGCTGATTTAGTTGAAATTCATTATTACGGTCATTAAAAGAGATGGGGGCATTTGAACCGTGGTCGCCATTATGAGAACTATAGGTAATCCCCGCATCGCCCCAGCCACCAACTTCAATACCCAAGTCTTTAAAAAGCCTGGCATCATTGATATTGGTTCCGGTTAATGATTCAACCATGCCCTCAGCATGTAAGCCAACGCTAACTGTTAGCAAGGCTCCGCTAATGAGTCGGGTTACCAAACATTTTTTTTTCATTATAGTCTCTCCAATAGTAAAGTATTACTAACTATAAGCAACTGTTATACCATTATGTTTACTTTTGGTCTTTATAGGGATTGATTGTATCAAAAATGTAAAAAGTGTTGTTTTTGAGTGGTATTGGTGCGTATACGAACCGTTATGGTGCGTTTTTAGCGAAATAGATGGGTTGTGTTTTTATTAAGAGAGGTCAATGTATCGCTTTTGATTTTAATTTGCGCTCTATTGAATGCTTGACACTATATTTTGGCAACTCATGAGTCTTTTCAGTAACGTGGATGAAATTATTTCGACAACATTGGGGGGGGGGCGCGGATCTTTAGTTCCGCTTTTTTAATACAGGTTAAAGGTCTGCGCCCCGTATTAAGAGGCATACGTTATTTCATACACACGCCTTAAGTTGTAACGACTTATTATCTGAAAGTAGTGTTAATTTCTTTTATTATGCTTGATTTTCCTGCGTTTATATCTTTTAACCCTTATTAAATCAACAGCCTGGAATATTAGTGGTAAGTTTTTGAATAGATGTGAATTTTTGAAAACATTCCAGGTATTTATATGGTAATTAATGATTGGCATGTTAAGTGCTTTTGATAATTATAAGTTATGTTTACTAACCATTGTAAAGAGGGTGTTTATGAAATTAATAACTGCGGTTGTTAAGCCTTTCAAATTAGATGATGTACGTGAAGTGCTTTCTGATATTGGGGTTTCTGGAATTACTGTGACAGAGGTTAAAGGTTTTGGACGTCAAAAAGGGCATACAGAACTTTACCGTGGCGCGGAGTATGTCGTTGACTTTTTACCTAAAGCAAAAATTGAAGTGGCTGTTGCAGATGATCTGGTCGATCAGGCCGTTGAGGCCATTGCTCAAGCGGCGAATACGGGGAAAATAGGAGATGGTAAGATTTTTGTTACCAATTTAGAGCAAGTTATTCGTATTCGTACCGGTGAAACAGGCGAAGATGCTTTATAAAAAATAATAATAATATGAGAGAGGTAACAAATGGATGCTTTAAATAAATTGGCAGAGTTAAGTTATGCACTGGATACGTTCTACTTTTTAATAAGTGGAGCATTTGTAATGTGGATGGCAGCAGGCTTTGCCATGTTAGAGGCCGGTTTGGTGCGTGCTAAAAATACCACAGAAATTTTAACAAAAAATATTGCCTTGTTTGCGATTGCTTGTGTGATGTACATGTTATGTGGCTATAATATTATGTACCCTGCGGAAGCAGTCAACAGTGTTTGGCCGGGTCTTAGCTTTTTGCTGGGTGAGGATAATTCGGTCGAAGCGGTATTGGGTAGTAAAGGTGAAACATACTACTCAAAAATGTCTGACTTTTTCTTTCAAGTGGTTTTTGTTGCGACTGCAATGTCTATTGTTTCGGGCGCGGTTGCTGAACGGATGAAATTATGGGCATTTTTAATCTTTGCAGTCGCTATGACGGGGTTTATCTATCCTTTACAAGGCTACTGGAAATGGGGGGGTGGCTTTTTAGATGGACTTGGCTTTTTAGATTTCGCAGGATCAGGCGTGGTACATTTATGTGGTGCAACTGCTGCATTTTCGGGTGTCTTATTATTAGGCGCACGTAAAGGTAAATATGGTGAAAATGGGGCTATTTATCCTATTCCTGGATGTAACATGCCATTAGCTACGTTGGGAACATTTATTTTATGGTTAGGCTGGTTTGGCTTTAATGGGGGGTCTGAGTTAAAGATTTCAGATATCACAGAAGCGAATGCAGTCGCGATGATCTTTGTAAATACCAATGCGGCAGCAGCGGGTGGTGTTGTAGCGGCTTTATTAACAGCACAAATGATGTTTGGAAAAGCCGATTTATCCATGACCTTAAATGGTGCCTTGGCAGGATTAGTTGCTATTACAGCAGAGCCACTTACACCGACACCTTTAGTTGCAACAATGATTGGTGCTGTGGGTGGATTAATTGTGGTCTTTTCAATTGTAACGATTGATAAATTGAAAATTGATGATCCTGTAGGTGCTACCTCTGTCCATGGTATCGTCGGTATTTGGGGGTTATTAGCGGTCTGTATTTCAAACCCGGAAGCAACATTTAAAGCGCAATTAATTGGTATCGTGACGATTACCGGGTTTGTGTTTTTTGCCAGTTTATTGGTTTGGTATGTTATTAAATTAGTGATAGGTATCAGGGTCAGTGAAGAAGATGAATATCACGGTGTTGATTACTCTGAGTGTGGTATGGAAGCTTATCCTGAATTTACCGATAGCAGTAAGGGATAAATTTTCTGTAAGGAGCGAGAATTTAATAATATACGAAAATTTGACACAGGATTCGGGTATTATTGAATCCTCGTTCCTAAGAACTCCTAATTGATTAAAAACGGTGATATCATGTCTCCGTTTTTTTTTGCAAAAAATCCATGCTTGATCTATGGATACGCTGTTCTGATAGTTGTATTGTTGTTGCTGAGCAATTGGTTGGATTACAAATAACCCTGCGAGTTATTTGTATATCGCAATATTTCTAATGTTATGGTACCGACAGACTTAAATTGTTTATCGGTGATACAGTTTGCAGTTGAAGTGTTAAAAGTAAAGCATATTATTGCTTGTGGTCACTATGGTTATGGTGGTGTAAAGACATCTATGGAATCTATAGAGCATGGTTTGATTGATAATGGGCTTTGTCATATTAAGAGCGTGCATCAAAAAAATGAGGATGAACTTCTTGGTATTAGTGATAAAACAGAACGTCTGGATAGATTGTGTGAACTTAATGTGATTGAGCAAGTGAAAAATATTTGCCACACCACCGTTGTACAAAGAGCCTGGCGTAACTATAAAGAATTGAGTGTGCATGGCTGTATCTATACCTTGGAAACAGGGATTCTTAAAGACCTCAATGTACACTTTAGTGAAATGAGTCATACTTTTTTGTCTCCTTTTCCTCGCTTGCCTGGATTAATTTCCCCCGAAACACAAGGTAAACAAAATTAATATTCAGCAATTAAATGCCGATTTTGGCATTACCAACCAAGTCATATTCATTAATGGAAAAGGAGGGTTGCCTTTTATAAAGGTTAATAACGAAAAAGCCAGTGCATTAATTTCTATTTATGGCGGACAAGTTTTATCGTTTAAGCCAGTTAATGAAACTGAAGACTTTATGTTTAGCAGTGAAAATGCGTATTTCCAGGAAGGTAAAGCCATAAAAGGGGGAATACCCATCTGCTGGCCCTGGTTTGGTTCAGCACCAGAAACTGAACATAGTGAGCGTCCAGATCACGGTTTTGTGAGAAATAATTATTGGTCAGTCTCAGCCGTTGATCGTTTGGAAAATGGTGATACTAAAATAAAACTTGAATTTGTTGACTCAGCTAAAACCAGAGAAATTTGGCCTTATTGTTTTTATCTTTCCTTAGAAATAATTATTGGAGATTCACTAACGCTGGAATTATTGACACGAAACACAGGGAATAATGTTTTTTTCATCACGGAAGCATTACATACGTATTTTAATGTAGGGGATGCGACTCAAGTACAGGTTTTGGGGTTGGAAAAGACCGAATATCTGGATAAAGCGGAAGACTTTATTAAAGTATGTCAGGTAGGAGCGATTACTATTTCTGAAGAAACAGATCATATTCATGTGGATGTTCAACAGGACTTGGTCATAAATGATCCGGTTTTCAATCGGAATATAAAAATTACTTCATCAGGAAACAAAAATGTAGTGGTATGGAACCCCTGGGTTAAGGGTTCGGCAGCAATAACAGATTTAGACAGTGATGATTATAAACATTTTGTTTGTGTTGAAATTGCCAATGCGGCATCTGATAAGGTAGAAATTGTACCGGATAGTGAATACAGGATAGTAACAAACTACAGTCTTGTCGGGTCATCTTGGTAGATGTTGTTTGTGAGTGGGATGTTGAAGCAAGAATAGGATTTATTTTATGGGCAACGAATTTGCGTGTTAAGACTTTTAATTTCCTCAAATAAATTTAATACTAATGCGGTACCGGAAAGGTTAATATGCAGGTTTTGTTGCAATCGTCTCACCGTTTGTAAACGTTTTAAAGCATTGGTATCGACAACCAGTCATTGACTGTCTTGCCTTTAGGTTCCAGTACCCCTTCATCAACCCGTTCTAAAACCCATTCGGCATTGGTTTTTGCTAAACTACAGAACTCAACCAGGGTAAAGTGAATGGTTTCGTCCAGTACGGTTGTTGTATAAACTTCAATTTCTTTAGTCATCATTTACCACTCTTTTGATCTGAATGGTTATGAAAGCAGATATAAAAAAGCCTCAAAGATTTTTTATCTTTGAGGCTTTTTTATTGAATGGTTATTGCATCATGTTCTGATGCATTTTTTTCATCTTCTTGTGATGCGTCATCATTTGCATATGATGCGCTTTCATTAACTCGAATTGTTCATCTTTTAATTTTTGCTTTTTATCGGGGTCGGTTTCATTTAGAATTTTATTTGAGTAATCATGCATTGTTAACATATGTTCTTGCATAGAACGCATGCGGGCATCTTTTTGTTCTTCACTCATCTGACCTTTCATCCCTGACATGGAATGGGACATTTTTGGTTTATCCTGGGCTAATCCTTGGGTGCTCAATCCGAAAAAAACCAACAAAAAACCTATCGTGGCTACTTTTTTCATATTTCTCTCCGCAGTGTCATGTTGATGTGTCGTTTGCTATCGACAGCTTTCATAATAACCCAAATTATTTTAAAGTTACATAAAAATATATTGCTTCAGTAACAGAACCTTTATCTCAGCGAGAACTTTAGTGCTTGTTTATGTAAGGGCAGATTATTAATTTAATATTCTCTTGATAAATGAGGCTTTTATCATTATATTTATGGATGCGAGCGAATTAGATTGCTCGTTAGTACTTTAATCTTTAGGAGAAAAAAATGGCTATTATGCGATATCAACCCTGGAGTTTGTTACATCAATTACAAAAAGAATTAGATCATTCTTACGATGATAATGGCAGTGAAGGCTCTATTTCTACCGCTGAGTGGGCTCCGGCTGTCGATATAAAAGAAGAAGATAATCAATTTGTATTACTTGCCGATATTCCTGGCGTTAAACCCGAAGACATTGATGTACATATGGAAGCCGGTGTTTTAACTGTAAAGGGAGAAAAAGAATCAGAATCTAAAACGGAAAAAGAAGGCTTTAAACGTGTTGAAAGGAGCTATGGTTCTTTTTATCGACGTTTTAATTTACCCGATGCGGCTGATGGCGATTCGATTAGTGCAAATTGTAAACACGGTGTTTTAGAAATTATTATTCCAAAACGAGAAGCGATCAAACCGAAAAAAATTAACGTCTCATCAGAAGAATAATAGAGCGCGTTTTTACCTTATCAACTATGGACTTATTGAACAGGGATGTTTTTTCTCTCCTCAATCAAATGCCTTCTTTAATGAGTTATTCTGTACGCAATGCATCTAACGGATGTAATCGTGCGGCTTTTATGGCGGGGATAACGCCGGCTGTAATACCTATTAATAATGAAGTGGCAAATGCAGTCAAGATGTAGAGCCAAGCCAGTTGCACAGGTAAATCAGGTAAGAAAAGCGGGATCAGTTGCACAATAAATATACCGAGTAACACGCCTGCACTGCCACCGATAAAGCTCAATACTAATGCTTCAGATAAAAAAAGTTTAAAAATAACACCTTGCTCTGCACCTACGGCACGTAATAAGCCAATTTCAGAAATACGATCTGAAACGGCAATACTCATAATGGTTAAAATGCCGACAGACCCAACCAGTAAAGAGATACCACCTAAGGCAGCCACTGCCAAGGTCAGTATGTTTAAAATTGAATCCATGCTTTTTAGCATTTGCTTCTGGGTAATGAGGGTAAAGTCTTCTCTACCATGACGCGTTTGTAATAAATGTTTAATGGCATTTTCTATGGTTTTAACGGAAGTGTTGCTTTTATATAACAGATCAATTTCCATGACACTTTCCCGGTCAAATAACTCTAATGCTTTTGCTGTTGGGATATACACCGTATCATCCATATCAAACCCTAGCATTTGTCCTTTTTTTTCCATCACTCCGATAATTCGGAAACGATCGCTACCAATCCGTATCCGTTGTCCTATGGGATTACTTTTCGTATATAGCTCAGCAGCCAGTTTATGACCTAGCACAGCAAATGCACGTGGATTCGCTTGTTCGTTGGCAGGTAAAAATCGACCTCGGGCAACTTTTATTTTCCATACTTCAGGCACTGCTGCTCCTACCCCTAACACGGTGCTACGTCGCTGTTTTTTTCTAGCTTCTATGCGTGCATTACCCTGAACTAATGGCAATGCGGCAATAATATTATCCAGCTTGCTTAAACTCAGTGCATCCGCCAGAGATAAAGGACGTACTGTACTGATGGTTGCACCAGAGAGTCCTAAGGTGGTGGTTTTACCTGGAAATACTGCAATGAGATGGGTGCCGAATTGGCTGAACTCTGCCAGTACATAACGATGAATACCTCGCCCTATAGAGGTTAAAATAATCACTGAGGCAATGCCGATAACCAGTCCTAAGGCAGTTAAAATTGAGCGTAATTTATGACTGATAACGGTTCGAAAAGATAATTTAATGATATCAATAATATGCATTTTTACCTCTTGCTTAATGCAGTAACAGGGTTCATACCCGCTGCTTGTCTGGCGGGTAGTACACCAAATAGTAATGCCGTTAATAAAGACACCGATAAAGCGGCAAATACTGCCCAGCCGGGTAAATAAACGGGGAAGTCGGGATAGCTTGCTTGTAAGGTAAACAGTGTGGCTTTACCTATGAGCAAACCTGAAACAGCGCCTGCTACTGATAACATCGCAGCTTCAGTCAAAAATAGCCATAATATCTGGCGTTTTGTGGCACCTAAGGCTTTTAATAGTCCTATTTCTGAGGTTCTTTGGGTCACGCTGACCCACATTACATTCATCACCAATATCCCTGCTACAGCTAAACTAATACCCGCGATACTGGCAACCGTTAAGGTCAATACAGTTAATATGTCATCAAATGTTTTGACTACGCTGTCCTGGGTAATTAAGGTGACATCATCTTCTCCTTCATGACGGGCTTTAATAATTTCTGTTATTTCTTCAACTGCTTTATACATGGCGCGTTTGGATTTGGCTTCCGCTAGAATTCTGAATAATGAATGGCTGTTAAATAATGTTTGCGCAGCAGCAACGGGAATAATGACCATCTCATCAAAATCAACCCCAATAGATTGTCCTTCCGATGCCAGTACACCGATCACTCTGAAGCGGCGATCATTAATGCGTAACCACTGTCCTAATACCTGTTGATGGGTAAATAATTCATCCTTAATGGTCTGCCCGATAACACAAACAGAGAGGGCTTTACCGGTATCCGTTGCAGGTAAGAAACGTCCTTGTGCTAAATTTAAATGGCGAACCTGGCGTAATGCAGAGGTCGATCCAATAATGGTTGCTTCTCGTTCCAGTCCTTTGATTGATACCGGTGCTGCACCAATTGTTATCGGTGCTATTGCGGCAATGTTTCGACTTCTGGATAAGGCTTTTGCATCCTCTAGTGTTAAATCTCTGGGCGTTTCGCCAAAAAGGGGCGGTTGTCCACCGGTCGTTTCGGTGCGTCCGGGTAAAACGATGATTAAATGTGTGCCCAGGGCTTTAAATTCATTAACGATATAAAGACGTGCACTTTCGCCTAAGGCTGTTAATACAGTAACAGAGGCAATACCGATACTCATGGCCAGTATAATTAGACAGACTCTGAGTGGCTGGGTTTTAATTGCGGCATAAGATAAAGCCAGGGTATCTCTCGGCATCATGACTGACTGATTTGTCCGTCAATAATGCGAATCCTACGCTGAGCGCGACAACCTATTGTTTCATCATGGGTAATCATAATCAGGGTCACTTGTTGCTGGTTCAGGTTTTCTAGTAAACGAATAATTTCCAGCCCTGATCGACTGTCCAGGTTACCTGTCGGTTCATCGGCTAATAAAATTTGGGGTCGCATAATCATGGCTCGGGCAATCGCTACTCGCTGTGCCTGACCACCGGAAAGTTGATCGGGACGATGGCTGGCGCGGTCTTGTAGCTTAACCAATAACAGTGCTTCAGCAACCCGTTGTTTGCGTTCTTTCGCTGCGATACCGGCTAAAATCATCGGTATTTCAACATTTTCAGCGGCAGAATAGCGAGGAATCAAATGAAAAAACTGGAACACGAAGCCTATATTTTCACGCCTCGCTTTGGCTAATTGTGGGTCATTTAATTGAGTGACATCCTGGTTGTTTAAAATATATCTGCCTGAAGAAGGCTGATCGAGCAAGGCGATGATATTTAATAAGGTAGATTTCCCGGAACCTGATGGTCCCATGATTGAAATGTATTCCGCTTTATTGATGGTTAAATTAATATTATTCAAGGCATGAATACGTTGCTCGCCTACTTGAAAATAACGATGTATATTTTCTAGTTTAATCATTCTTCTTCACGCACGTATGCCCCAGGCTCAACACCGTCACGACCCACTGAAAGCACGATGGTGTCATTTTCAGATAAACCGGATAAAACTTCTATAAAGTTCCAGTTTGCCAAGCCGGGAGTAAAGAGACGTGCTTCTAATAAGCCGCCTTCAGTGACTAATAATACACTGTTATTTTCCAGTACAGCCTCAGTAGGCACTCTTAATGTGTTTGCTTTACGTGCGATTAGCACTTCAATATCCGCACTGTAGCCAGGCAATAACGCCTCCAGATCTTTTTTATCACGCAGTTTTATTTCTACCTCTACTGTGCGTGCTTGTTTTTCTTTCTCCAGTACATAAGGCGCAATACGGCTGACAGTGCCTGAACATCTTTGTTCTTCAAAGGCATCCAGGCTGACACAGGCAGCCATGCCAACTTTTATTTGAGGGGCATCTACCTCGTCTATTGGCGCAGAAACAGTTAAACAGCTGATATCGAGTAAATCAATTGAGGGTAATGTCGGAATACCAGGCGGTGAGGGGGTAATATATTCACCGAGTTCCGCATTAATTTCAGCAACTGTTCCATCGAAGGGGGCGCGAACCAGGGTTCGCTCAATCGCTTGTTTAGCAATACCCAAATTTGCCTGGGCAATTTCTATTGCAATACGTGATGCCTGACATGCTGCCCATTGTGCTTTGGCGCGGGTAGTTGCTCTATCGACTTGTTCTTCAGAAACAATGTAATCTATTTTTCTTAAACGTTTTAAGCGTTGGGCATCTCGCTCTGCGCCAGCGGCTAATTCACACACTTGTCTGGCTGTGGCTTTATTGGCTTTAATTTGAGCATGGCGTAATTTTAATTGCGCTTTTAGATCATCATTCCAGACTTCCAGTAAAAGTTGTTGCTGCTTGACTGTTTCCCCTTCTTTAACAAAAAGTTTAGCAACATTGCCGCCTGTTGAAGGTGCTAGATAGGCACGACGGCAGGCTTTAACAGTACCCACCCGGGTATTGGAAACACTTGCTTTAACATCACCTTTTTTAAGTTTATATAGTGTAACCTCAATAGCTTCTGGGCTTTTAGTTACATAATAGCCTACGACCCCTAGTAGAATAACTATGCTAAAAAATAACAAACTTTTATTCACCACATCGCTCTCTCTGTTATTTTTGATAGGGGTTAAATGCTAGTGTAGTTTATTTAAAGCTCAAATCCAGTCACTGTTATCAGTATCTTTTAAGTAGCCTGGTTGTTATGGTGAATTGAGAGCGATAAAACGCTGTTGCTCTCAGTCGCTACCCCGACAGATATATTGTTTCATAATTGTTTGTCTAAATAAGGCAAAGAGGGGCAGGTCTTTGATTTTTCACAGATTACGATCAGAATAAAAAAATAAAGACTTGACCCTTTACCTGCTATGACTTTATTCTGTT